>CALGAA010000278.1 GCA_937952445.1 uncultured Bacteroidota bacterium
ACCAGACTCAGGAGGTCTCAGTCGCCGGCAGATCCAATATTACGATCACATTGTTGTCCGACTCTCAATTGTTGGATGAGGTAGTCGTGATCGGTTACGGGACTCAACGGCGCCGGGATCTTACAGGAGCTGTTTCTTCGATCAATGCAGAAGATATCGCCAGAACTTCTTCGAGCAATGCGATGCAAGCCATGCAGGCCCGGGTTCCCGGTCTCGACATCCAACAATCCGATGGTCAGGCTGGAGCAGGCGTCCGCCTCAATCTCCGGGGTAACCGATCGATTTCAGCGTCCAACAGCCCACTAATCCTGGTTGACGGAATCGAGTATGGATCAACCCTGGACATCAATCCTTCCGACATCGAATCGATGGATATCCTCAAGGACGCTTCCTCTACCGCTATTTACGGAACCAAAGGAGCCAACGGGGTGATCATCATCACCACCAAGCGGGGTCAGCCAGGTAAAACCCGCATCAACCTCAATTCCTTTATATCCTCCAATTCCCCGACACATATTCCCGCTGTCATGTACGGACAAAAAGAAGTTCAGCGGTTGATCGATAAATCCAATTATCAGGCCGATGTTGCTTCAGGGAACTGGGGTGGAAGCAATCTGACGATCGATGATATTTTGACCGAATCCCTGGATGATGGAACTTCGGAGCGTGAAATTTACAACAGTAATTCCTATACGGATTGGCTGGATATTATCCTCCAGAATGGGTTGACCCAGAACTATGAATTGTCTGCTTCAGGAGGGAACGACAACACCAATTTCAGCCTTTCCCTGGGGGCGATGTACGAAGAAGGGTTGATGAAAAACGATGCTCTGGATCGGTACAACGTGAAAACGGTGGTCGATCACCGGATCAATGATTATTTCAAGGTTGGACTCAATGCATTGCTGACGTACAAAAACCACGATTCCCGAAGCTCAAGTGTATTCGGACAGTCTCTCAAGATGACGACGATTACACACGCGTACCTCAATAACGGGGAGATCAATGAAAATCCGAATCCCCGGTACGCAGCGCACGTGAATCCTTTAATGGATGAAATTCCGGGTAACCATCAGCACAACATTGAAAGCACCCGGATCTTTTCAAATGGATACGTGGAAATCACGCCCATCAAAGATTTAGTTTTCAAATCCACATTTGCAGTGGATCGTTCTAATCTGCGCGATGGATTATACCAGGATTTTAAGAGCGTAGCCCGCCACCAATCGCCGGGAACGACCTATATATCCAGCCGATGGGATGAGTTTATGCGGTATACCTGGGAAAATACCCTGACCTATGGCACTCAGGTAGGCTCAAACCACGATTTGACCCTACTACTCGGCCATAGTATGAATCAAAGTGTCCGGGAGAATACCTCAACCTTTGGCGATGCGGGGGCAGAGCATTACTATCAAAGTGCGTTTTATGATTTATCTAAAATCAATACGCCTACAACCCGGACCAATTATATCCAGCAGTCTTTGATGTCGTATTTCGGTCGGGTGAACTACATTTTTATGGACAAATACCTCCTGACTGCGTCATTGCGGGCAGATGGTTCATCTACCCTCGCCGAAGGAAACAAATGGGGATATTTCCCCTCAGCGGCCGTGGCGTGGAGAATTAGTGAGGAGTCCTTCCTCGAAAACGCATCCTGGCTGGACAATATGAAAATAAGAGCGAGCTGGGGAATTTCGGGTAACGCCGCAATCGGTCCATATCAGACCCTCCAGGCACTGAGTACGTATCCCGTTTATTATTACGCAGGCGGAAAGGACATTTCGGGTAAAATTCCGGATCAGCTCGGGAATAAGGACCTGAAATGGGAGACAACCAATTCCACCAATTTCGGACTGGATTTTGGCGTGTGGAATAGCCGGGTATACGGAAGTATCGATTACTACATGAGCCATACCTCCGATTTGTTGCTCTATCGCTCAGTGCCGGGGTCATCGGTTTTCCCCACGGTGATTTCCAACATCGGGGAAACGAAAGGAAGCGGACTCGAGATTGCCCTTGGAACCTCGGTCGTCCGGTCAACCGATTTCAACTGGGACATCAACTGGACCTATTCAACCTTCCAGGATGAAGTTTCGAGGTTGTACGAAGGTGTGGACAAAGATATCAATGGGAACATTGCTTATATCGTCGGCCAGCCTGTCAGCGCATTTTACGATTACCAGGCAGAAGGAAACTGGAATGTAGGCGAGTATGAGAAATACATCGCGAGCCTGGGTTCAGATCCGGCCTATATATCGAGTTACGGAACTCCCGGAACGATCAAAATCACCGATGTCAACAGGGATGGTGTGCTGGATGATGATGATAAAATCATTTACAACCGTAGCCCCAAACACATTGTGGGTATGAGCAATTCGATCGGGTATAAGGACTTTTCTCTGTCTGTTCTGGTCTTTGCCCGGACAGGGGGATACATTTCCTACGACCTCAATACCCAGTTAAATTTCGAATCCGCCAACTGGGGAGATCTGGATTACTGGACGCTGGATAATCCCGACGGAAAGTTCCCCAATCCAGGTTCCGTCAGTGCCCCACATACCAATTACGGTAGTGCTCTGCGGTACGAATTAGCCAATTTTGTCAAAATAAAGGACATCACCCTTGGGTATAACCTTCCTCGATCTGTGATCGGTCAGGTGGGGATCGGCACGCTGAAAGTATATGGTTCGTTGAAAAACTACCTGACGTTCAGCAACATCGACAATTACGATCCGGAACGGGGAGGTTCGATTAGTTTCCCGCTGGCCAAGCAATTGGTTTTTGGAGTTAACCTTGAATTTTGATCACTATAAAACTCAATAAAATGAAAAATATAATCTATATATATCTTTTAACTGGCATCATCATTTTGGGCAGCCTCTCTTCCTGCCAGGAGGAATTTTTAGAGGAAGTCAATAAGACCGGGGAAACGGCCGATCTCACCTATTCGACCAAAACGGGGATTGAAGGCCTGGTGGCGGCCTGCTACTCCTTTGCCCGTGGTTGGTATGGTAAAGAAGCCGGCCTGGGCCTTTCTGAAATGGGTACCGATTTGTTTTACTACGGGTATGACAACAAGCAGAAATCATTGAATTCGTATGATATCACCCCGGTTAGTCTGGACGGTAATTCCAGCGACAACGCCTGCCTGGATCACTACTGGGAAATGTTTTATGCTGCGACCGATGTGTGCAATAATGCCCTTTATTATCTCGCCGACAACGAGGCGATCAATGAGTCTGCAAAAAGCCAGTACATGGGAGAGGCTTATTTCATGCGGGCATTTTATTACTTTCACATGGTCAATATCTGGGGTCCGATTCCGTACAATAGTGAACCTGTCTCCAACATCGTAACGGATCCGGAAAGAATGCCGGAAGAAGAAGTTTACAGCAATGTCCTATCTGATCTGGATCTTGCGATTCAGGCTTTTGATCAAGCCGGTTATACCACTAAAGAAGAGGGGAGAGCAAATTATTGGGCTGCACGGGCATTGAAGGCCAGAGTGTTGTTGTATGCGGCCTCCTGGCTGGGAGAGACCAGCATTTCATCCAATCCGTCCTACGCAGGTAAGAATCTGTATTCTCTGGCCCAGACAGAAGCCCAGGCGGTTATCGAAAGTGGTATTGCTTCCTTTTATGACACTTATGAAGATACCTGGTCGATGAACAACGAAGATGTTGCCGACAATCTGGAGGCCATCTTTGGAATTACGTATTCTTCCGATATAGCTTCGACGGCTAACGTGATTCCCCGACGATACAAAACCAATAAATCCGGTAGCAAACTGGACTACAATTCCTTGATCACACGGACCGGTTACAGCCGGGGTGGAAGTGCGATGTTGTTGATGTTTGTCGGTTTGTGGAATAATGGTGCTTCGGATTTGGGCGGCAACGGCAAGGAAATATTTGTTCGGGCCCTGGCCTCCGAGAGCACGCAGTACATCACCAATACCAAAACGGGGGAGAGCGTATATGTCGCCGAGAAGTATTCCCCGTATAGCCGTGGGTTTACGCGGTATCTTCCTTCTATGTACCTGTGGCAGTTGCTGGAAGAACACCGTGCTACGGACCAGCGGACCGAGGCTACCCTGTTGGATGCCTATACGATAGCACCCGGCCTCGAAGGCAGCGCAACCATGTACCCTTTGATAACGGATACCGCCATATTCTACAGCGGATTGGATGGAGATTCACCTGAAGGTCAGGCCATGCAAGCCTGGGCGAAGGACAGGTACCGTATTCAGTTTATGACAGGTGGTGATATTCCGATTTATACCTCTACAGATCTATCGAAAGCGTTGCCCACCGAAGCGGCCAAACCTGTTTCTGACGTCTACGGCGACGATCGTTTCAATACATATAAAATCGGGGGTTGGTGTTCTTTTCCCGGGATTAAAAAATTCCTGAATAATGTTTACGATCCGGCTTACCCAACCCACGATATTTCCCACCGGGATGCCATCGTGATTCGGTTGGCGGAGATGTATCTGATCAAAGCCGAAAGTCAGCTCCACACTGAAAATGGAACCGCAGCAATGGCTACGATAAACGAACTGCGACAAATCCGGGCCAAACCCGGTACGGATAATAGGCTCGAGGGCGAAGCCACGCTGGAAACTATTTTGGAGGAACGCGCGATCGAATTTTGTGGAGAGCAACAGCGATGGTTTGATCTGAAAAGGACGAAAACCCTGGTCCCTCGCGTCAAAGCTTACAATGCCCAGGCTGCCGGAAATATTAAAGATTTTCATTTGTGGCGACCGATCCCACAAGCGCAGATCGACGCCGTGACCAATCTTAGTTCTTCCGCAGGACAAGGATTTTGGCAAAATGAAGGATATTAGTAGTTGATTTTTGAACGTGAATTATAAATAAAAAGGAAGTTAGATAATGAACATGAACAGGAGGTCATTCTTGGGTGCAGTGAGTATGCTCGCAGCGGGGTCAATGATTACGGTTCCCAAAAGGGCGTTTGGCCTGGGGAATCAAAAGCTAAAAGTGGCCCTGGTGGGAACCGGAGTGAGGGGAACCAGTTTCTGGGGAAAACGGCTCGTCGATCAATATCCGGATATCCTTGAATTTGTAGGGCTGTCGGATATCAACCCCGGTCGATTGGAATACGCCCGGGAATATATGGGCGTCAGCTGCCCGACCTATATCGATTTTGACGAGATGTTGAAAGAGCAAAATCCGGATCTGGTTATCGTCACGACGATGGATTCCAACCATCACGAGTTTATTATCAAAGGGCTGGATTATGGTTGTGACGTGCTGACCGAAAAACCCCTGACGACCGACGAGGATAAATGTCAGGCCATTCTGGATGCGGAACGTCGATCCAATAAAAATCTCATCGTGGGATTCAACTACCGGTGGAGCCCTTATGCAACCCGAATTAAAGAGCTTATCCACGATGGCGTGATCGGTGACATCACTTCTGTGGATTTTCACTGGTATCTCAATAATTATCACGGGGCCAGCTACTTCCGGCGCTGGCATGGATTGCGCCAGTACGGCGGAACATTGTGGGTGCACAAATCCACCCACCATTTTGACCTTCTCAACTGGTGGCTCGATTCTGATCCCGAAGAGGTTTTTGCTTATGGAGCTTTGGAACATTACGGTTCCAACGGACCATTCCGTGGGGATAATTGCCGCACGTGCAATCACAAGAACGAATGTGATTATTTTTACGACATTACCCGAAGCAAGCGGGATATGGATTTGTACGTCAAAAACGAACAATACGACGGTTACATCCGGGATAATTGCCTGTTCCGACACGATATCAACATTTACGATAAAATGTCGGCCCAAATCAAATACGCCAATCAGGCCGTTGTCAATTACTCCCTGACGACCTATTCACCGTACGAGGGATATAAGATTGCATTTAATGGCCGGAAGGGCCGGATTGAAGCCTGGCAGGATGTACCTTATTATGACAACAATATGCTCAGCCAGGCCGAGCTCCATGCGGCCGAAATGGATCAAAGCGGTTCCTCGGATATCCAGCTTGCACCTGTGATTGTCCACAAGAATTTTGAAGATTTCAAGGTGGAGCAGGTGAAATTTGAGCGAGGTGGCCACGGGGGTGGGGACAAACGACTGCATGATAAGATCTTTGTCAACCCTGAAAGCCCGGATCCTTTAAAGCATACGGCCGGGGTTCGGGACGGGGCTATGTCAATTTTAATCGGAGTAGCAGCCCGGAAAAGCATTGAATCAGGGGAGCCAATAAAAATTGGTTCGCTCACCGATTTGGTGCCCAGGGCAAAACGAATATAACGTCATATTTAGGGGAGGGATATTCGGTTTATAGGGATGGTTGTTGTATTTTTCAACACCAAACGATACACCGAATGTCCCTTTTACCCCTCCTTTCAAATTTCATCCCTGGCATGCTGGCGTTTGCCGGTATCCTACTGGGCTCCCCTGACTCTGGCGGTAAATCCCTGGATTATTACGTTTCTCCGGGTGGAAGTGACTCTGCAGCGGGGACTATGGATGCCCCTTTTGCAACGATCCACCATGCTCGTCTTGTGGCGATCGATGCAATCACAAAATCCAATCCGTTGTCTGTACAGATTTGGCTGATGGAGGGTATTCATACCCTGACTCAACCGTTGGAATTTTATTCGCAGGACAATCAAAATGGTAGAACGAAACTGTCATTCCGGGCATTTCCAGGTGCTCAACCTGTGGTATCGGGTGGATTAAAGCTTTCGGATTGGTCACAAAATCCTCAGGCCCAGTGGGTGACCACAATCCCGGATGGACATCAGCCCCGGGAATTATTTGTGAACGGTCACCGGGCGACCCGGGCCTGCCATCCCAATACCGGATACCTGAGAATGGATAAAGTGGGTGAAGACCGCCGGACGAATTTTTTCTTTGGCGCAAATGATTTTCCAATACCGGCCCAAATGGAGGGATTGGAAGTAGTTGTTTTTCACGATTGGTCTGTATCTCGGATGCCTGTCCGGAAAATCGATCCCGCAGCAAAGCAAATTACTGCTATCGATTCGATCGGAGCCAAAGGGCTGGCGTTTTTTAATCTGGACAATTGGGAAGAAAATCCCCGATACTACCTCGAAAATGCCATGGAATTTCTCGATATGGAAATGGAGTGGTTTTTCGATTCTGAGTCGGGGAAGTTATCCCTGATCCTGCCGGGGAATCAAAACCCTCAATCGATGGATATCGTGATCCCCGTGTTGGATAATTTAATCACTTTTTCCGGCAGTCGAGAGGCGCCGGTTCGTCATATCACTTTTCAGGGTATTACTTTTAGCCACTGTGCCTGGCTACTTCCCGACTGGGGTTATAACGGGATTCAAGCTTGTCATTTTGATGACCGCTCCCAAGTGGGACAAAACGGGTGGGCTGTTGTACCTGCTGCCGTGACCGGTGAATGGATGTCCAATGTGCGTTTTGAGGACTGTCGGTTTTCCCATTTGGGTGGATCTGGGCTGTGGATGGGGGCAGGCTCGGTGGATTGCCAGGTTTCGGGGTGTCATTTCGAAGATATATCAGGAAACGGCATTATGATTGGGGAGGGGCGCGACCGAATGATTGATGGACGCGTATGGTATGAAGTCGTTCCGGAAGATGTGGCCACAGGGAATCTCGTGGAAAATTCGACAATTCGCAACTGTGGAGTTCAGTTTTACGGTGCTGTGGGAATTTGGTGCGGATTGACCGCAGAAACGATGATCCGGGAGAATCACATTTATGATCTCACCTATACGGGCATTTCGATCGGATGGATGTGGAACCCTACGCCTACTCCCTGCCGGGATAACACGATAAAGAACAACCATATCCATCACATCATGCAGGTATTGAGTGACGGTGGTGGGATTTATTCGCTGGGTTTACAACCCGGAAGTCGATTGACCGGCAATCGCATTCACGATGTCCGCATCAATACCGGAAGGGCCGAAAGCAATGGAATGTTCCTCGATGAAGGGACCACGGACGTTTTGATCGAAGACAATATGATTTACAATATCGCCCGATCACCGCTCCGTTTTCACCGGGCAGGGGAGAATTTCGTGCAGAACAACTGGCTTTTTACTTCCCCGGAGTCCCCTGCGATCCGGTACAATACCACGCCAGAAGACAATATCACAAAGGATGGTAATCTCATTTTCGAAGTAGAAGAAAATCCATCTGATTCGTATTTTACACCCTATATCGACCAGTGGCAAGCGGCAAAAAATCCCTGAGGCCCACAGGGGGGTACACCGCCTTCTTGATACTCAGTGAAATGAGGCAGAACCGTATTCAAGAGCGAGATACCGTCCATTATTCATTGGATTGCACAACCGATTGATTTCGTTGTCCGGACTTTTGGATCAGTCCCGGCTTCCACTGATGCGATGGCATTTTCCAGATATTTCTCGTTGACGTTATTCGCTTGCATCGGACTGTCGTCGATGGCGCCGTGATAACGGAGCACGTAATCTTCATCCAATAAGAATACTTCCGGTGTTTTGGTGGCTCCATAGGCCGGATAAACTTCCTGTTTTTCATCAAAAAGGTATAAAAACGGAAACGATTTTTCCTCTGCGTTTCGCTGCATCGCTTCAAAACTATCGCCGGGTTTGAGCTCGGGATTGTTTGGCTGGATGGCAACTACGGGATACCCTTTAGGCGCATACTTTTGGTGAAGGTTGATCAACCGGTCTTCATTGGCTTTTGCGAACGGGCAGGTGTTGCAGGTAAATACAATGATATACCCTCGTGGTTTTTCACCCTGTGTATCGGTAATTTTGTCCAGGGCATACATCTTTCCATCCACGTTTTTGAGGTTAAAATCGGGCGCTTTATCCCCAATTCCAATGCCGGGGTCCCCGGAGGGAAAATTGGATGTCGGGAACGTCAGAGGCGTCGGGGAATGCCAGGAAAAAAGGAAGCCAAGCGCAATGGTGAATAAGAATTGAATTTTCATGAGTTGGATTTCTTTCGATTATAAAAATGGTTGAATATCTGCTTCGAGTTCTTCCAGGGTGTCAAACTTTTTCAATATCATTTGGCTTTGATCCCCTTTGTATATATAGGTGGCCGGAATTGCACCGGACCATTCCGAGGAGACCTTATTGATCCAATTGTTGAAATTTCCATCTGAAAGCATAAGGACGGTGGACTGCAATTCCTGCTTTTGAACAAACGGTACGAGTTTGCTTTCTACTTGCTCTGCAAAATCAAGACTGACGAGTATCACCTTGATTTTTTTCTCTTTTGATTTGGAATGAAGTGCTTCCAGAATAGGAAGTTCTTCGATACAGGGTTTGCACCACGTCGCCCAAAAATTGATGACGTATGTGGTGTCGTTGTTGAAATTAAAGAATGGACTCAATTGATTAAAGCTTCGATAGATCGGAATGCCCCCGAGCACGGTGTCAGCAGCAGGCCAGGTTGATGAGTCTGCCGAAATGGAAGATGAAGGTATAGTCTTTTCATTATACCCGTTTGATGTGAACCCCAAAATAATCATCAATCCCACCAGGAATACTCCGGTTTGAATTCTCCTCCTCCATTTTTTTATTTTCACTGTATGCATCTATACCCATTGAGAATTGGTGGTAGTAAATAATATAATTACAACGAAATCTTCAAATGAAATAGCATAAACAGTAAATATTAAAGGGTCAACGGTAGTTTTTGTGATGGGGGAGGTGAAATCGAGGTGAATTATGTGTATTAAAATATAAAATTATACTTCAGTCCGGCAGAATAGGGCCAGGGGGAAACAGATAAAGATCAAAGCGATGCGGTATGGAGATCCGCAATCCCGTGATTTTTAAAGGAATCGGTCCAGACGGACTCCTACGTCGTAAGCCTCTGCCTCGCATATTACGCATACCTTCCACTTGTATTTTAATTTATAATCAATGGGCTTTATTAACCCACAATAAGGGATTGCTGAGCCCGGGTATACACTCAAAATCCGGGCTCGGCAATCCCTCGATATGGAATGGAAATAAAATCACTCAAAAATCCATTGCAATAAAATAAGCCAGGAAATCCACAGGACCCGGGCTTACCGATCCCTGGGCTAATGCCTGACAGGATCCATTTACGAAAAGGCGGGCTCGGTCGTGTTATCAGGAGGCCTCGCATATTACGCATACCTTCCACTTGTATTTTAATTTTATAATCAATGGGCTTTATTAACCTACAATAAGGGATTTTCTGATAAAATCAAAAGGCAAGCCCCATCGTCCC
>CALGAA010000279.1 GCA_937952445.1 uncultured Bacteroidota bacterium
CTGAATTATATCGTCGATCACCTGCCGGGCGATATTGGATGGAATAGCGAAAGCATAGCCCGCATAAATACCATCTGGTGAAGCGATGGCGCTGTTAATTCCGATGAGTTCGCCTTTTGAGTTGACCAGAGCTCCACCGGAGTTCCCTTTATTGACCACCGCATCCGTCTGGATAAAATCTTCGATGGCATTTTCCCGGTCAATAATATTGCCCCGTCCCTTGGCGCTGATAATTCCTGCTGTAACGGTGGAGGACAGGTCAAAAGGGTTTCCGACAGCCAACACCCACTCCCCGATTTTTACTTTGTCAGAATCGCCGAATGTAATGGGTGTAAAGGTATCATCAGACTCGATTTTGAGCACGGCAATATCCACATCAGGGTCTCGTCCTACAATATGAGCTTCGTATTTTTGATTTTCGTTGAGCGTGATTTCAAATTTATCTGCAAAATCTATCACGTGATCATTGGTCACGACATACCCGTCCTCTGTGATGATGACCCCTGATCCAAACCCAACTTTCGGGCCGCGGTAGGGTTCGGAAAAAAAGAACCGAAACGGGTCGTTGTACCGCTGCTGGCGTTTTTCGATATATCGTTCCCTGGCCCGGGTTTCACTTTCGGCTGCTTTGATGTGGACCACGGCGGGCATCGTCAGTTCCGCGGCTACCGTCAAATCCTGACTGGGAATGACTTCCCTTGTCGTAATGGGAACCGTTTTAAGAGGGGAGATGTACTCAGATTGGGGTTGTGGTTCCTCTTCCATCAAATGCATTCCGGCTACCACCACCAGGCCACCGAGCAAACCTGCGATCAAAAATCCGGCGACGTTTTTCATAATCGATTGGTTTTTTCAAACACTTCTAAGTATCTTACCACGAAGTTGGAATTAATAATTCTTACATTTTTCTTATAACGTAGTAGCAAAGTTAATAGTTTCTGAGCCGAAGATCACAATATATTATACCTTACTTGTAACACCTTTTATGACTATGATAGATTTCCGGATCGTCCAGATAACAGATATCCACATCGGAGCAGAGGATCAATTCCCTTTTGGTGTCAACCTCCGAACCAATTTTTTAAATATTCTCACCGAAGTCGAACGGCTCAATCCCAATCTTTTGGTGATGACGGGGGATTTCTGTTACAAGGAAGCCCGGATGGATGTGTACGAATGGATTCACGGTCATTTGGATAAACTGGGAATCCCGTTTGAAATCATTGGGGGGAATCATGACGATATTTCGATGATGACCTCTGTTCTTTTGAACGAGGATTTGAGCAATGATCAGTCGGAATACTATTTTTCCGATGAGCTCGGAGATTATTATATTCTTTACCTCGATTCTGCATCTGGATTGATGTCGCCCCAGCAACTTCAGTGGATCGATCAGGAGGTAAGCCGCGCTGAGGGCCGTGAATTGATGGTGTTTATCCATCATCCCCCTTTGCTGGCCGGGGTTCCTCATATGGACAAAGGATATTCCCTTGAAAACAATCTGTCTTTATTGGAGTTGCTCAACCGGCATGAAGGGCCGGTGCAGGTGTTTTGCGGTCATTACCACGTCGATCGAACCGTGGTTTGGAAAAATGTGATCGTCAATATTACCCCCTCTTTGTTTATGCAAATTTTTCCTTACGTCGAAGAATTTGCGATCGATCATTATCAAATTGGTTATCGGGTCATTGATTTTGCGGACGGCACGTTGCGACATTCGGTCCGTTATCTGCCCGGCGCGAGATTTTGAGATGTTGTCGATGATTTAAATGAAACATTCA
>CALGAA010000280.1 GCA_937952445.1 uncultured Bacteroidota bacterium
TACCTTGATTTGTGTAAGTACGGGGCGGTTCCCCATTCAGGATTCGGTCTCGGTTGCGGCCAATGGCACATCGGTATATTCCATGGTATAATTGCCACCGATGGGGAGAACCGCAAAATCGAGCGGCGGGCTCATCAGCGGAATGAGTTTCATGTCCATGGTAAGCCCGGTATCCCCCGCCAGATAGAATGTGCTTTCCCTGGCATGGATGACATAACCCATCGGATTTCCCCCGTAGCTTCCATCGGGCAAACTGCTGGAGTGCATAGCTGCAACAGCGCGTACAGAGCCAAAATCAAAGTCGTATTTGCCACCAGTGTTCATACCATGACCGGGGATCCCTTTTTTCCCATACCATTCGACGATTTCGAAGGAAGAAATCACGGTTGCGCCAGTTCTTGCCAAAATCGATTCAGCATCTGCGACATGATCCGAATGACCATGTGTCAATAACACGTAATCAGCCTCAATACTTTCCACATCCACATCTGCCGCTAATTCGTTGGGCGTTATAAATGGGTCCACCAGGATATTTTGGCCGTTGAGGGTGAAATGAAAGCAAGAATGTCCGTAATACGTAATTTTCATTTTTAGATCAGATTTTGTGCATTGATATAACGAAGATAAAAATTTCCATGGCTATTATTTAATACTCCCCGGACCATTCTCAAATTGACTTCCACGAGATATATGTTCAAATTTTTATTGATATGATTTTGAAACAGGAGGAACCCTTTTTTGTTGTATGGGCGAAATGGGAATCAGGATTTCTATCAGAACTCCCATGGAATTCTTACTTTGTGATTGAATTATGACCAACACACTTTTTATTGAGGATTGGGGGCGAATCGGGTATCAGAAAGCCTGGGATCGCCAGACCTCGTACCAGCAGCGGCTGGTCGAATTAAAAAGATCAGCCCGCCGAAATGGTGAAGAACGGACAGAAGGGCAACATTATCTCATTCTTTGCGAACACGATCCGGTGTTTACCCTGGGTAAATCGGGTGATGACCGACATCTATTGGTCAATGAAACTTTTTTGGAAAAGCAGGGCATTACCTTTCATCGAATCAATAGGGGAGGGGACATTACCTACCACGGTCCCGGCCAATTGGTGGTCTATCCTATTCTCGATCTGGAGTTCTTTTTTACCGATGTTCACCGTTATATCCGGACGCTCGAGGAAATTGTCATCCGAACGATGGAACACTTTGGCGTGGCCGGACGCCGGATCGATGAATTTACCGGCGTATGGACCGGGAACCTTCCTTCGCGAAAAATTTGTGCTATTGGAGTGCATTTGAGCCGGTGGGTGAGCATGCACGGGCTTGCTTTCAATATCCACACCGACCTCAGTCATTTCAATCTCATCGTTCCTTGTGGGATAAATCAGGAGGGGATGGCCGTGACCTCCCTGTCAAAGGAATTGAATTCTGAGATCAATATGGATGAAGTCAAGAAAGTGTTTGTCGATCAATTTATCCAACTTTTTAAAATTTCTCAATGCGAGCAGAAAAAACCCCCGGCGATTCCTTTACTGTAATGACTCAGTTGATCATGCCCAACGATACCAATCACCTGGGCAATCTCATGGGAGGTACACTACTTCGATGGATGGACATAGCAGGTGCTATGACGGGTATGCGCCATTGCAATACCCCCGTGGTCACTGCTGCTGTGGACAACGTATCCTTCAACCTGCCCATTCCCCTGGGCTCTGTGGTTATCCTGGAAGGACGGGTGACCCGGGCGTTTTCATCTTCGATCGAAGTATATTTGGAGGTATTCGCTGAACAACTGAGTGGCGAACGGATCAAATGCAATGAGGCCTTCTTTACTTTCGTTGCGATCGACGGGACCTCACGTAAACCAGTGGAGACACCACTTATAATACCTCAATCCGACCGTGAAAAGGAACTTTACGAGGGCGCCCTGCGCCGCCGGGAATTGCGACTTATCATGGCCGGAAGGATCAGCCCGGACGAAGCACCCAACCTCAAAAAATTATTCAATTTCTAAGCTGTGGATTCCCGGGAAAGTCAGGAGTTTTTGAGGTCACCATGGTTTTCAATCTTTCCTCACCTATATCCTATATGATGACCGGTAATTCAGGATCCATGGTGGGACCGGATTCAAATTTTTGCCTGAAAATCTGCAGGCTATCCAGTTGTTTTTCGATCATGGAAAAAGCCGTATAGTCGTTCTCCTGATGCAGGGCATCCATGACTTCGCTTTTGTCTTCTTTAAATTTGAGAATGATCTCGCTTTGGCCTTTTTCAAACTTGACCGAAAGCTTATCGTTTTGATCGAATAGGGTAATCTTGATCCGTGGATGATTGAGTTGACCGAGAATACGCATGAATTAAAGATTTTGATTGATGAAATGAGCCAATAGATCGTATAACTCCCGGAATTGTGGATGGTTTTCTTTTAAAAAGGCCCGGTGCTTCTGAATTACATTTAGATCACCACGTACAGCCGGACCGGTCTGTGCATCGGGCGGGTCGAGGTACCTGACCTTTTCGGCACTTTCTTCGATCAAAGGCAAAAGAAATTTGAAATCCAGACGGTGATCGACACAGATTTGGTGCCCGATCGAATACATAGCGTTGGTGTAATTGCTGGTAAAAACAGCAGCCACGTGTAAACCTAACCGTTGGTTGTCATCGATTTCGTGTACCGATGAGGTAATACATTGTGCGATGGATAAAATGTGCTCCGTACTTACCGGGTCAGATCCGGTGACAAATACCGGAAAATCTATGCCGTCCAATTCCTTCGTTTTTGAAAAGGTCTGGAGAGGATACAGAACACCGTACCGATCAAAATACGACTCCAGGATATCTGAGGGAATGCTTCCGGCAGTATGGACGACGATGGGTTGGGTGCTTATGGCATCCCGTAGTTTTTTCAAAACCGGGCCTATCGCATCGTCACTCACTGACAAAAGGATAAAATCTGCTTCCTCTAAATTCTTTATATCACGGGTGAAGGTGATTCGACTGTTGGAAATAGTCTGATCCCGTGGAATCTTGCTTCGATTGTAAATTGTCAGATTCGCATCGGTATTGCGGCTCAGGATACGTGCCAGATGACTCCCTACATTACCATATCCCACAATTCCGATATGCGAAATCGCGGGGATCATGCCAATTTCTTTCTCCGTCGTAAATATAGGGAGATGAAAAATCCAACCATCATCAGACTACTGCCGATCCAGAATAAATTGATCCCCGGGAATACGATGGCTTCCAGGACGATGAAATCACTTCGCGGCACGTCTTCCGCAACCCGAATGGGATATCGTTTTTCACCTGCTGGTCGCTCACCGATGAGGAATTCCATATTTCCGGTAGCGGGATCGATTTTTACAAAATTTGCGGCAATTCCACTCCGTGGCATATAATCCCGGATAAAATTGGGCTGATTTTCCCTGATGATGAATACTGGTTTGATGGTATCGATCAATATCCCTGATTTGTTTCGGATTTCCAGGTGAGCCTGAACAGCAATATCTCCCTCTTCGGCTTCGTATTCAGGATGGGTCACATCCTTTTCCAAACGCGCCAGGGTAATCATAAAAGGATCAAACGGTACGGTTTGCCCTTTTTGCATGACGACTTTGTGGTATTCCAAATCCTCGTCTTTGGGGTATAGGTAATTAACGAACCCTTCTCCCAATCGGACTTTCACCCTTGTTTCGTTGGATTTGTCCGGATAGTGAACCACGAATCGGTGGTCTTTAATCACCATGGTTGGCTTGGCCAGATAGGTAAAGTTGTTTTCCAAATCGATTACCAAAACGTCCGCACTAATTGCCAGATCGTCTGAATCTGGAACGTAATCTGGTTGGAAAGAATTGTAGTTTAACCCCTTGAGAATAGCGATTTGGTGCCGTAAATAAATGGTATCACCAACCGGGATCATATATTCCTCATACGGCATTTCATCTTCTCTTTTCTGCGCTTCCGTGACGCTCATCACCTCCGGTGGCAAAGCTGAAATACTTGTGAAAATATCCTTACCAAATCTTCGGTCCGTGGATGGATTGAAGGAAACTACTTCTGAAAAATCATTCGCATATACCGAGGTGGGATGAAGCTCGAAAGAATCGATTCGGTTCCCCTCCATGTCAAATTCCGTGAACTGGATCGAATAAACTCTTTCGTTGCGCACCAGAGTGTCCTTGTAATACAAGGCTTCGTAATTGCTCATGCGCATCGGAACCCCTTTGTACAGCAGAATATTCTGATTGGCCATCGTTTCATCAGCGACGAGCTCCCGCATTACAAAGGGATTGGTCGAGATATAGGTTTTCTGTAAACCGGATGCCATGACCCCCCAGATCATTAATCCAAATCCAGCGTGTGCAGTGACCGAACCCAATTTCTTGGCGTTTAATTGGAAGCCGTTAATCAGATAAAGGATATTGGAAATAAAAATATAGGTCGAGGCGAAAATAAGCAGGACATAACCGGCCCCCTGACCTCCGACCCACCGAAGACCAATATAGGCTATTGGAATGGAAATGACCAGACTGAGCAGTAAATCCCGTCCGATTATTTTGAATCGACTCTTGTAATTCTTTTCTCTGTATCGCAGAAACTGTGCGGTACCCGCCAACAGGCCGATCAGGACAGCGATCCACAATTGATATCGGTTGTAATGGGCTATCGGATCCAAAGGAGTCGTTCTGTGCCAACTGCTCAGATCCTGTCCAATTACGGAACCCACCATATCGATGATTTTATTGAAAACCGGGATACTTGTGGTAAACGTGATCAATACGGTGGAAAGGATTAAGACAAAGGAACCAAGGTAAATCCAAAATTCTCTTGACCAAAATGGTTCTTCGTCGTGATTGGAGGGAATGTTTTTTCCGCGTGCAAAATAAATCCATGTTCCCAATCCGACGAAAAACAAGATGAATGAGATCAACTGGCCTTCCATACCGCTTGAAGTAAAGGCGTGTGCCGAACTTTCGGCTGTCAGTCCACTTCGGGTCAGGAAGGTGGAATACAGAACCATGATAAAGGATAAGCCGTAAAGGACATAAGTGAATTTATATGACCTCCGGACGCTTTTTGCTACGAGGTTGGTATGAATAGCTGCTACCATTAGCAACCATGGAACGAGCGAAGAATTCTCGACAGGATCCCATGCCCAATATCCTCCAAATGACAACGCTTCATAGGCCCATGCACCTCCCATGAGAATTCCGACACCGAGGAATCCGGCTGCCCAAAGTCCCCACTTTAAGGAGGCATTTACCCACTGGGTGTATTTGCCTGTGGCGATAGCACCTCCTGCAACGGCAAAGGGAATACTACACAAAGCAAAGCCCAGGAACAAAGTGGGCGGGTGAATGACCATCCAGTAATTTTGCAGAAGTGGATTGAGTCCTCGTCCCTCGATAAGCTCGAGATAGTTGGCATTTTGGAATATCTCAGAAGAATTTTCTTCCCGAAGTAAATTGAACGGAGAACTCCCGATCTGTAAATCTCCGATCACCAATCCCAGAACCATTGCGCTCAGAAATACCTGAATCAATGCCAGGATCCACATCGTGCTGGATTCCCAGCTGGAGGAGACTTTGATAAAGATGACGCTGATGACAATTTGCCAGAAAGTCCATAGCAAAAAGCTACCCTCCTGATCCTCCCAAAAGGCAGAAAACATGTATTTAAAGGGCAGATCATCAGATACATGAGACCACACATAATTGTATTCGTAGTGGTGGTTGAGCATGAGCGTGAATAAGATCACAATTGCTCCGATGATTGATATTCCGTGGATATAAAAACTATACCGCCCCAGCTTTTTCCATCCTTCACTATCTTCCTGGTCGGTATTGGAAATTGCGTATGCAATGGCACTTAGCAGTGCCGCAACAAACGCTGTGATTAGTAAATAATGACCAACTTCTCCCGGCCAAAGAAGTTCTCCAACATACTCCAGATTTTCTGTCATGATATTTTACTCTTCGGTTTCGGCACGAAGATAAATTTCTTCATCCTTGTATTTTGATGGGCATTTTAGGAGGATATCGGAAGCGTAAAATTCTTCTCCCTTTAATTTCCCGGTTACCACGATTTGTTCTGACATTTCGAAGTCCTGTGGCTTAGCACGATTCATGACCACTTTTCGTGTCACCCCATCTTTATCGATGACATGAAATGTAAAGTAATTTGGGTCGACTGCCGGATCGTAAAAGATTTCTTTATCTTTTGCCAATTCACCGACAATTTTGACTTGTCCCTGACTGGCGGCAGCATCTTGAAATGAAGCGTACGTTGAAAAATCCTGGGAAGCAGAAAAAATCAGAGCGATGGCGACTAAAAGTATTCCTATACCTGCTATATGTATCTTTTTCATTTCGATCCTATTTTAGCTTCCAAATACAATACAAAGGTACTAAACTTATTGGCTATAAACTGCAATTGCCGGACGATTTTGACAGGGGTCCTTGTTAATGTACAGTTAAGAATAGGGCATCCGACGAGATGCTGTCTTTGGCGTGTTGGAGGAGGGATGCTTCCCATGTTTTCCAAAAGGAAATTTTGCTTCCGACCGATTTGATCGAACAATTTTGTACATTTAAGCAAATTCAATCTATTATTCGCTTATGCCAGGAATGCTTGAAATTAACCAGTTTTCGATTACGATTCATGATCGGCAATCAGGCTCAACCGCAGACTCGATTACTGAAATTGAAGGTGTGGTTCCCCTGGTCAGCGTACCGTTTGAATTGAGGCTGGACGGAGTGGAGAGGAATGGAGCTGACCACACAGCCGATCCCAATTTACTGGTGTTCCAAACCAGTTTGCAGGCAGCACATTTGAATTGGTCGTTTGATGCAAAGTTGTTCTGGCTTTTATCCCTCACATTCGATTCAGAACCCTCCCAATGGAAAGAATTCTTGTTGAGGGTCAAGAACAATCTCTCTCTATCGGATTCCAGCGAAATAAAAATTGATAATCATCGCTGGGATATAATTTCAACTCTGAACGCCGCATTGCAAAATAGTGAAGGTCATCAATTTGAGAAGATTTTCCCGATGATCGAACGAACCGTCGTAAATCTCTCGCAAAAATATTTCAATTCCACCATCCTGCATGATTTATTGGAAATCTTATACTTTCAAATTGAGATGGATCATAAGAACGAATCATCTCAGATTATCAAAACGGTTTCTTCTGATGTCAGCCATTTTTCCTCCTCAGATCCGTATCCACCATACCTCTATTTGCAAATCCCTACCCGGGACCTGGAGTACTTTGTCAACAATTCGATTCAGCCATCCGTCGAAGTAAAAGGGTATGAAATATCTTTTGTATCACTTGAAGTAATTGGTAATAACCATTTGATAATTAATCTTGAAGAGAAGAGTAACAATTGGATTTTGGCGGTGGAGCTTACCCCTGAAATTAGGAATCAATCGATACATTTGAAAGTGGACCACATCGAAACTTCCGGTCTCAATGTTTTAACGAAAGTGGTATTTACCCTTTTCAAAGGTTTGTTAATACGGCAAATTGAAAATCGTCCGATTGATATCGACCCGATCTACAAAACATTCAAGGCTAAATTTGAAAATCAATTTCCGTTTGTTGAGTTGATGCAGGGGCACCAGCTATTCCTGAAAAATCTTGATTTTCAAAAAGAGAATGTCAGTGTTCTCATATACTTTGAACCGGAAGAAGTGGCATGATAGAATTAATTTCGGAGGAATAAAACAGTCCGGGACCCCAGGCTATCCATCAAATTGAGCATTAACGAATCCTGGGACAGGTGTAGGATGTCTATCTCTCTTTTTTCATTTTCAGCAACGGGAATGAGGTGCAATTTGTCGTTTTTTATATAATAATTCCCCTGTTCATATTGCTCTCCTTCAAATTTGTATTTCGGATACTCGAAGTCCAGTCGAATCCCTTCCGGTAACACATGGGCCATATCCGTTTGATTTTCCTGAATCAGTTTGGCTTCCCATTGACCTTCGATAAGGGTCTCAGATTCACTATTGGTACAGGCCAGAAAGGCTAATGTGAGCATCAGAAATAAGAATTTTATGTTTTTCAAAACAGTTCAGTTTAATCATAAAATTGGATCAAAGAAAATGCTTTTCCTGGAATATAACGCTTCCCATCCCTGCAAATCTGATACATGACCCGGTGAAACTTTAAGAGACGAATGGTTATGGGGCTTCTCCAAAATAAATCCGGATCGTGATGAGCGAATACACGACCGGTCGATCGAGGACAGAAGGTTCTTAAAATCAGACTTTATTTTTCCGGTAAACCATTAGTAAATTAAAATTTTTAATTTTGTAGCCTAATAATCGTGTGTATGGTGCGTATTGGTCAAATTGAAATTCCAGATTTCCCCCTGCTGCTGGCGCCCATGGAGGATGTTTCTGATCCACCTTTTCGGGCACTGTGTAAGAAAAATGGGTGCGATCTTATGTTTACGGAATTCATATCAGTGGAAGGGTTGGTTCGGGATGCCGACAAGAGTATTCAAAAACTCGATATTTACGACGATGAACGGCCCATTGGCATTCAGATTTTTGGCAGCGATGAGAAACATATGCGGGAAGCCGCTGAAATCGTGGAAGAGGCCAGACCGGAAATTTTGGATATCAATTATGGATGCCCGGTCAAAAAAGTGGTGAATCGGATGGCCGGGGCTGGAATTCTACAAGACATTGATCGAATGGTTTCCTTGACTAAGGCGATCGTTGAATCTACCGAGCTTCCGGTCACAGTCAAAACCAGGCTTGGATGGGACGATGAAACCAAATACGTTGTTGATGTCGCGGAACGTCTTCAAGATGTCGGCATCAAAGCGATTAGCATCCACGGGCGAACCAGAAAACAAATGTATAAAGGAGAGGCGGATTGGACATTAATAGGAAAGATCAAAGAAAATCCCCGAATGCACATTCCGGTATTTGGCAACGGGGATATTGACAGTCCCGAAAAAGCTGTCGAATACAAGAATAGGTACGGAGTGGACGGCATCATGATAGGGAGGGCATCGATTGGGAATCCCTGGATATTCAGGGAAATCAAACACTACATCAAAACGGGGAGCCATATGGCTCCTCCCGGCATACCGGAACGGGTGGAAGCAGCTAAACAACACCTGCGTTTTTCGGTCGAATGGAAAGGCCCCCGGCTTGGTGTCCTCGAAATGCGTAGACATTATACCAATTACTTCAAAGGGTTGCCCGGCGTCAAAACGTTTCGACAAAGACTGGTGACGGAATCTGATCCCGAAGTGTTGTATGGGATACTGGATGAGATGGAAGAGCATTTTGCGGGCTATGAAATTATGGCTTGATGAAGTCGGAGCGTCGGACAAAAGATAGCATAGAGACCATGTCTTATATTGAATTGGGATCAAAAGAGAAGGTGTTGTTTGAGAGAATTGCACATGTTACCAGATTGCTCAACACGGAAGCCTATGTGATTGGTGGATTTGTACGGGATCGCATTTTGGGGCGCGAGAGTAAGGACATTGATATCGTCTGTAAGGATGATGGGATCGAGCTTGCACAAAAATTTGCTGCAGAGGAAGGCCTGGAAGACAGTTTCAAACAATATAGTAAGTACGGCGTGGCCATGGTCAGGTGGGGAGATTACGAGATCGAGTTTGTAGGGGCGCGCAAGGAATCATATTCAGCCGACAGTCGAAATCCTGAAGTGGAAAAAGGGACCCTTCACGATGATCAATTGCGCCGGGATTTCACCATTAATGCACTGGCTTTTTCGGTTCAGGATTTTGATAATCCTGCTATCATTGATCCCTTCATGGGTTTATCTGATCTGGAAGAGGGATTGATCCGAACTCCGACCGATCCTTACCGCACTTTCACGGATGATCCACTTCGTATGATGCGTGCAGTCCGGTTTGCTTCACAATTGAATTTCAAGCTGGAGGAATCCACGAGGAATGCGATCCCAGACAACGTTCATCGATTGAAAATTGTTAGTCAGGAGAGGTTGACTACCGAGTTCAATAAGATCCTTTGTTCGGATCGGCCCTCGATAGGGCTCGGGTTGATGGAGGAATTGGGTCTGATGGAAGTTATTCTTCCGGAATTGTCTCAGATGAATCACGTTGAGATCATTCAAAACAAAGGTCATAAAAATAACTTTTACCACACGCTGGAGGTGGTGGATAACGTGGCCCAATCCTCGGACAATCTCTGGTTGAGATGGGCCGCATTGTTGCATGATATAGGCAAGCCCCGTACCCAACGATTTGACAAAGAACACGGATGGACCTTTCATGGTCATGAGGTGGTGGGCGCCCGGATGGTGAGTCGAATATTTAAGCGAATGCGCTTGCCCATGGATCACAAAATGAAATATGTGGCGAAATTGGTGCGCCTGCATCTCCGACCAATCGCACTGGTAAGCTCCGAAACATCGGATTCCGCCATTCGGCGACTTTTATACGATGCAGGTGAGGACATTGACGATCTGATGATCTTGTGTGAGGCGGATATCACTTCCAAAAATGAGTCCAGGGTTCGGACCTATTTAAATAATTATAAGAAAGTCCGCCAAAGAATGATCGAAGTGGAAGAAAGCGATCATTTACGAAACTGGCAGCCACCCATCGACGGTCAATTAATTATGGATACATTTGGCATCCGGCCTGGTCCAAAAATTGGCGAAATTAAAACTGCGATCCGGGAAGCGATTTTGGAAGGCGAAATTGAAAACACATTTGATGCTGCTTACACGTTTATGATTGAAGAAGGTAAAAAATTGGGACTAAGTCCCGTACGTGAAAATAGATCTGAAGAATGAAATTAGGAACTTTGAAAATGGCTGGCGCCATGTTATTTCTTTGCATGCTTATGGCTTGCGAAGGCGAACAACAACAGAATGTAGATTGGGTATCTGTGGATGATGAAAAAATTATGGATTACCTGGCTGAAAATAATATTTCTGCCGAGAAGCATCCGAGTGGAATTTACTACCGGATTACAAAGCAAGGGAATGGGCAGCATCCCAATTCCACCAATATCGTGGTAGCCAATTACACCGGATATTTATTGGACGGAACTGTGTTTGACCAGGGAACAGGGGCTGAATTTCCGCTGACCAATGTCATCCAGGGCTGGCAAATTGGAATTCCATTGTTATCCAAAGGAGGCTCCGGCCAGTTGTTTATTCCTTCTTACCTGGCCTATGGAAGTCGGCCGCCTACATCGGCTATTCCACGCAATAGCGTGTTGATTTTCGATGTGGAATTGTTGAATTTTTAGTCTAGGGGTGTAGCCAGGGATTTTTCATAAATTAAATTCCGGAGTTCTGGGAATCCAACGTGGTGCGTCGGGCATTAAGTTCGTGATAGGTATGACGAGGTTATTTATTGTCATGTCGAAGAAGATAAACTGCGAATGCCCATAGCCACATAAGTGTACATTATGCATATATGGGGAGAGGAGAACCAAATCATCTGTCCATCATCGTTAGGTAGACTGGTTCGTGTTGTTATGGTAAAGGTGTTGGAAGAAGTGGTTGAATTTGAAAAATGCAGGGAAGGACAGGTGCAATCTCGCATGAGAATTTAAC
Source organism: uncultured Bacteroidota bacterium (assembly GCA_937952445.1). Classification (GTDB taxonomy): domain Bacteria; phylum Bacteroidota; class Bacteroidia; order Chitinophagales; family Saprospiraceae; genus Membranihabitans. Next base: position 11,592 of record CALGAA010000280.1, read on the forward strand.
CGTGATCATCGTAATTGACGACCCTGGTGCGTCGGGCACAAGGGTTGTGATTTTTATGACGAGGTTATTTTTTGTCCTATCGAAAAAACTAATCCGCATATGCCCATAGCTACATAAGGCTTTAGATAATGAGGATATAGCGAAAGGAATCCGTCAGATGTGCCACTAATTTAGTGGCTGCTAGTAGTTTTTTTTCAAAGAAGTGAGCAGGCGGTAGGTCAAAAAAAGGAAAAAAATAACCAGCGGCGCCCTTGGAAGAGGCATCCGCTGGTTATCCATTTTATATCTGTAAATTGATACCGAAAATAATTTGCCTGAATCCAGAACCGAATACTCCTGAAGTCGCGCGATTCAATCGCGATGACCTGTAAATATCATTGGTCAGATTTTTGGCATTGACAAAGGCTGACAATTTGACGTTATTGGCCAGCGTAAAGTTGTAGTTCGCATTTGCGTCAAAACTCAAATGTGAAGGCAATTCGCCGATCGAGCCGTCTGCCGATTCATTTTTAAAATTGTTATATTCGGTGTATTGCTTACCCATATAATGAGCACTGATTCCGATGGAGAAATCTCCGTAATCATAATCCAGTCCGCCACTAATATTCCACCGTGGGGTATAAGGGGCTTCGTAGTCATCCACGCCATCCTCACCAAACTTGATCATGCTTTTTGTGATAAGATCAAAGTCAGATGCCGTCAGTAACTCATCGGTGAACACGACTTCACCTCCCGCTCCATCACTCACATACACCTCGTACGCCTGACGGTTTTTCATTACCTTTTCAATGAATTCTGATTTCGTGGCTGTATTGTGTACCACCTGGGAGAAAAGGTCATTATCCACCAACTCTCCTTCCAGAATCTTAGAATACATTTTGTTGATGTTTGCGAACATTCTTAGATGTTGCTTTTCGTTTTGATAAAGAGTGGCACCGAGGGCCAGTTCGATTCCCTGAACGTTCACTTTGCCAAGCTGCTGGAACACTTCATTCCTTCCTCCGGCGTAGAAATTACGGGCAGTGTTATTGAAATAGGTCACCTGACCATCGATCCAATCCACAAAAAACTGTCCTCTCCATCCGATTTCACGGTTCCAACTCAATTCGGGATCGATATTGATGCTTTCACCGAGCAGTGGGTTACGTACTACGCCATCTTTTTCAACCAAAAATCCAAAGACCTTTGAAGGGGCGATCATTCCCTGATAAATACTTCCGTATAAATTACCCGAACCCAAGGTATAATCCAAAGTTAACCCAGGCAATACCTGCGTATAAACGTTGGGTTCACGACCTTGTTTTACGTTGGTCAAATCCGGATTGGAAGCCGCAGCGATCAAATCCTGCCGATACATATCAACGTGTTCAATGCGCAATATAGGGGTAACGCTCAGTCGATTGAAATTGAATTCGTTGCGTAGGTACCCATTTACAGAAAACAATTTATACCGAAGATCGATGGTGGTTTCTCCATTCCTGGCCCATCGGCTGACTTCATTACGCAGCAGTTGATCTTTAAATTGTTCGGCGTGGACATTGACCGAAGCCTCCAATGCATGGGAATTCCCAAATCCATTCCAATCCAGGTTCATCATTTCTTTGAATCCGGCCACAGTGAAAGTCCATCGGCTATCCGTGGTGCTTTCCAGGCCATTATTCACACGCCCGACAATGACATAATCCTCATCTCCGAAGGATCGTCCCTCCAGGTAACTGTACCGGTCTCTGAAAATTTCAGGTCCGACATAATCCCGAACTTCTGATGCTTTGACCTTGCTTGTCACTTGTCGCCACCAATCTCGTTCAAAATCCGACGCATAAATTTTTGACGTGAAACTAAGCCTGGACAGAGGCAACCATTTGTGAATGATGTCCACACCATACCGACGCATGGTAAATTGGTCAGCGTCCAGGGGATTTTGGTATGGGTCAAGGTCAAATGTAAAAGGGGTTTGCGAAGCCAGGGTGGCCTGATTATCTTCGTATTGGCTGCTCACCTTGAAGTAGAGTGATTGGTTGTCCGAAAGTTGGGCAAAGATTTTGGCGTTTAAATTCAGCAAGTCAACAGAGGAGTTGTCCTTAAATCCATCAAATCGCTTATAAACACCTTCCACCAATGCGCCAAGGTTGTTCCATGTTCCGCCGTACGAAATCAAACCTGTTTGATAATTTCGCTGGCCACCGATCAATTTCACCCGCAATTCGGGTTTCTGGGGAGGGAGCGCTGTGATGTAGTTGACCGCACCGTACATATTATTGGGTCCGTACCTCAGCATATCCGCACCTTTGTACACCTCGATGGATGTAAGCCGGTCGCTGATCGGATTGTAATAGGCACCCGGGGCTATATAAGGTGCCGGAGCTGAGGGGGAACCATCTTCCATCAGCAAAACCTTTTTGGACCGACGTCCCCATGAACCCCGAATACTGACGTTGGGACGATTTGATAATCCCATATCACCTATGATATTTACTCCAGGAATAAACCTGAGCATTTCTTCGGTGCTGAGCGGGTTTACTTTCTGCAGGGTAGTTGGATTAATCCGGTAATTACTTCCCTTAAAGTCGGTTTTGAAATTGGTCGCAGATGCACTTACCAAAATTTCGTTAAGTGTGGTACTTGCCCGCGTCAATGATATCTTACCCACGTTGTACTTGCCGGGACCAACATCAATAATCATCTCTTCGTAACCCAGATATTTGACGTGTAATTTGTTTATCTGATCCTCTATCGTTTTCTCAAAATACCCCTGATTATCCGTGATGGTCACCTTATGCCCGGGTTCCATAATGATCACCGCTCCAATGAGGGGTTGTTGATCTGTGCCGTCGATAATCTGTCCACTGATTAGATTTTGGGCCAGGGCTGGTAGTGAGAAGAAGAAAATAGCTAAAAGTAGTGCGTACTTTCCTTTTGACATAACAAGTTGTTTGTGTCTGAAAAAATGATCATTTCCAGACGGTGATATAATATGTTCATGGTTCATGTATTGTTTCGAGCGCTTCTTTAAGATCGAAACAATGAAAGATTACAAGGCAGACCTGGTCAATCTCAATCCCGGGATCAGTATTCCATTTCAGTACGTAAAATGCGTATGCCGTTTTCTTGTTTATATGGTTATTATCCCTTATCCCCTTGGGGTTGAAGGATCTGACAAAAACAAGCCCGGCAAATGCATTATTCGCATTTAAATAGAACACTCGTGTGAGCTCTATTGAAATTTATCCCGTCTCCCTGAGCCAATCATGTGGGATCCGGCTTTGCATGACCAAAACCCACAAATGAAAGTCACTTTCTTTCTGGCACAAATGTACGAATTATACCCAGTAGGTGCGATGTTGAATTGTTTATTTTTGTAATGTATAGTTAATAATTGTAGTTCTGATTAATAAGATGGAATTCATGGGAGGATATGTCAAGAAAGGAGCTTCTCTTTTAAATTGTGGAAAAAATATCAAGCAAAATGGATTCGTATTCCAATATATATCCAGAAGGATATCCAGAGGCATTCTCTGAAAATCTGGAGGAAGAAGTGATGCCTGGTACCGAGATGACATGATTACTGTCGTCAACAATTACGTAACATCGGTCTTTGAAGGGGAGGGGAATTCGCTTCTCGATCAATAATTTCTTGAGCGATTTTCGAAAATAGGGGGGCGATCCCATCCAGAGGAAATCACCGGGCTGGCGATGACGGGCGTACAGGGGTAATTTTACCTTCTCTATACTGACCGGGACGTTCCATGTACTCCCGGAAGGCCCGGCATTGGAATACGGCAAAATTTGGATATGATCTCCACCCGGCAACTCAATTTTTTTATTCAGTGGAATTTCGATGCGGTCATCGACACTCCAACTGTGGTAAAACGCCTTGTTGATAATCCACATTTGACCTCGGTCGTACCACATTTCAATGTCCTGGCCAGGATAAAGACTACCCGATTTCCGTGGGGCTTCAGGATCGAGAAAATTTTTGATGCTATCCGGATAAAGTCCTTTTTCCAGCAAATACAGTTTTAGAAGAAATGGTTGATTAAAGGTTTCTTTGGCCTTTTGGATGAGGGTTATATTTTGAACGGAATGGGGGAATTCCCATTCGATCTGTTCACGAAAAAGAAGGAGTTGTGAATCTATATAAGTTTGATAATCATCCAGTATAGCAATAGAGTTCAATGACTTCTTTAAGTACACCGGGTTGGAAGACGTAAGGGGATTGATAATATGATGACGGATTTGGTTACGCAGATACTGATCGGATTGATTAGTTGCATCTTCCCGAAAGGGAACCGAATTCATATTCACATAGTGCACTATTTTGTGCCGGGGAATCCATAGCATGGGACGAAAAATCTGACCTCGCAGCTGCGGAATGCCTGTAAGTCCTTTGAGACCGCTTCCTCTAAAGAGATTAATGAAAAAAGTTTCCAGTTGGTCATGACCATGGTGAGCCGTGCAAATGTAATCGAAACCGTGTTGATTGGCTATTTCGGTAAAAAATTGATACCGCAGTTCCCGAGCGGCTACCTGGATGGATGTTTTATGGCGTTCCGCGTATGCTTTTGTATTTTCGGAAGTAATATATACCGGAATTTGGTGCTGTTGGCAAAAGTCTTCAATCAATTGCTGATCCAAATCGGATTCTTCTCCCCGGAGTTTGAAATTGAAATGAGCCACTCCAATTTCCAAATCGAGTGTCATAAAGGCGTGTAACATGGCCATGGAATCCATTCCTCCACTAACGGCTAACAGGTATTTGAGATCCTTAGGCGTTTTGCCTTTTGAGGTGGAGCGTAAATGGATCTCTTGTTGAATGTCCTGGAGCAACGAGGTCATATCACAATCCTCTTTGGTTAAGCCATCGTTGGTAAGCTCTGGCGTTGCGATTGTGTTCGGTCAGACTCCTGGAAAAATTGTGGAGACCACTGTTGTCGGGTTTAGCGACCATATACAGATAATCATGGTCCGCGGGAAAAAGGACGGCATCGATGCCGCTGATGCTGGCTATACCGATGGGGCCGGGGGGCAATCCGGCATATTTATACGTATTGTAGGGCGAATCTAATTCAAGGTGTTTGTAAAGTACCCTCCTGGTATCAAAAATCTTATTGGCGAATACTATTGTAGGATCCGCCTGCAGAGGCATTCCGATCCGAAGCCGGTTGAGGTACACCCGCGCCACGATTGGCTTTTCCCGATCTGAAATGGTTTCTCGATCTACGATAGAAGCCAGGGTATAGACTTCATGAATCGACATTTCCAACTCATTCGCACGATTCCTTCGATTTTTTTGATTCCAAAACCGATCGTGTTCTTGAATTAATCGATCGGTCAATTGTTCGCAATCCGTATTCCACCACATTTGATACGTATTGGGTATAAACAGGGTCAACAAACTGTCTGCTGTAAAACCCTTTTCTTTGAGTCCTGAAGATGTCGTAAGGCAATTCAATATTTGGAGCGAATCCATTAAGAAATATCGGCTCAATTTACCCGAGATCAATTCGACATCTCTTTCATTGTGGATAACTACTTTAACTGCTTCCTGGTTTCCGGATCGAAGTAAATTGATCAGATCCCGATTGGTAGTCAGACCCGCGATGTTGTACCGACCGGTTTTAATATCTGACGGACCAAAATCCATAACTTGCGCTGCCCGGTCAAAAGTGGTTGGATCGATCAGGATATCGGGCAGATGAAGGCGGAAAGAATCGAGCGTGGTTTCAGGATAAATGTACAAAATATCCTTGTACTCAGGATTAATATTGGGGGCAAACAAAGCGGTATAGTATTGGTAACCAATCCAGCCGGCAATTGCACTACCAATCAGAAATACAATTCCACCAACCTTCCACCATTTCATCAATACTGCTCTTTTGAATTGGGGAAATCTCCGGTTTTGACATCCTTTCGGTAGGTGGCGGCGGCGTCATGAATGTCTTTAAATAAATCGAGATATCGTCGTAAAAAACGGGGCTCAAAATCTTTGGTAATACCGAGCATGTCGTGCGTAACCAGGACTTGTCCGTCAACGCGATCACCTGCACCGATCCCGATGACTGGAATGCTCACGCTAGCCGTTACTTCCGCAGCCAGATCTGCCGGGATTTTTTCGAGGACTATTCCGAAGCACCCTAATTTTTCCAATAGGAGAGCATCTGATTTGAGTCGTTCGGCTTCCTTATTTTCTTTCGCTCTTACGGTATACGTTCCAAATTTATAGATCGATTGAGGTGTCAGTCCCAAATGGCCCATCACCGGTACACCGGCGGATAAAATGCGTTTAATGCTGTCCTTTATTTCTTCTCCACCTTCGATTTTGACCGCATGCGCACCCGATTCTTTCATAATCCTGATCGCAGACGACAGGGCTTTTTTGGAATTGCCCTGATAGGCTCCGAAAGGCAGATCAACGATGACTAATGCCTTTTGGATACCCCTTACGACACTGCTGGCATGGTAGATCATTTGGTCGAGCGTGATCGGGAGGGTTGTTTCATGTCCGGCCATCACATTGGACGCCGAATCCCCGACCAACAGGACTTCGATGCCGGCATCATCCAGGATTCTGGCCATGGAATAATCGTAGGCGGTCAACATAGCAATTTTTTCTCCTGAGTCCTTCATCTGCTGGAGAGTATGTACGGTAATCCGTTTTACTTCTTTGGATATTGACATATAATGATGTGTTGTTTTAAAAAATATCCCTCAAGGTACGCAAATCTACATTTCCTCCGGAAACTATTATACCAATGTTCTGATTTGCGAAAATGTCCGGATATTTACGAACCACCGCAAGGGGTACTGCTGCCGAAGGCTCGATGACGATCTTGAGGTATTGATAGACATCTTTCATAGCCGTGATTATTTCCTCATCGCTGACGGTCAAAATATCATGTACCGTCTCCAGAATAATCGGAAAATTAATTTTACCAAGCTGAGTGCGTAAACCATCGGCAATCGTGGAAGGGTGTTTACTCGGAACGATCTTGCCCGAATAAAAGGATTGCCTGGCATCATCGGCCCCTTTAGGTTCTGCCCCAAATACCTTCGTATTTTCACTCAACAAAGAAGCCGCTAAACCTGTTCCGGCTAATAA
>CALGAA010000281.1 GCA_937952445.1 uncultured Bacteroidota bacterium
TTAGCAAACGAAGGTGTGGGAACTTTCAGTTTTGATATTTACGAGAACGCTGCTCAACCAGTTCCTTTTATGGAAGGGCAACAAGCTGGAATTTCGCTCACTTTAACCTATATCAGTCTACAAGATGGATTAAATAGCATATCAGGATATGAACCATATTTTGCAGTTGCTGTAAATCCTTATAACACAACTGAAAACGATCAGCAAATATTTTTGTCTCAAATCCAGGATATTCCAGCTGATGCTTATTTGAAAGTTATAATGAATATTGAGGTAAGGGCGGATTCCGATGCTACAGCACCCAAAAATGGAGGAGCCGTTAATCTTGAACCTGCGGGTACACAGGGCGGTTTTGGAGCAGATTTCACTGATATATTCACGTATACATGTTATAAACCATTTGAAGAATACACAGAGGGAAGTGCATGCTATCAATTACTCCCCATCGAACTACTCCATTTCAAAGCAATCCCCGGGAAATCTGACGTGAAACTGGAATGGAAGACCGCGACGGAGCTCAACAACAGCCATTTTGAGATCCAGCGGTCGGCAGATGGACGCCATTACCAAACCATTGGGCAGGTCGCCGGCCATGGAACCACCAGTGAAGTCATCTCGTATTCCTTCCTGGACAACCAACCACTAAACGGCAAAAACCATTACCGACTCAAGCAAGTCGACTTCGACGGTTCGTTCGAATACAGTCCGGTCAAACAGGTGGAACTTTCCGGGCAAAGCCATTTGATCATTTATCCCAATCCGGCTGAAATAGGTTCCGAAGTGACAATCCGGGGTCAGGAAATCCGGGAAGTCAAGGTGTATGACATGTTGGGAAAACTGTTTATCCATGAGGAATATAACCGACCTGCACACGAAGTAAAATTATCTTCCTCCAAGTTACCCAGGGGGATGTACATTACACGGATTAATAATATGTCCGAAAAACGTTTAGTCATCAATTAGCAATATTACAATTGGTAGTAAAGCCGGCGGAAATTCCGCCGGCTTTATTATTTACCCCGATCCGTCCGAAAACCCCACCAAAATTTCCATCCAAACGTTTTTCCCAAATCCCGGCCTCTATTCGATCCAGCGAACGAGCATTGTCAGTACCAACCACCAAGGCCCGGACCATGGTGGACGGCACCTCAAAGGTGCCTTTCACCTGATCCCTCCCCACCCAGGAAAAAACCCCCTGATTTTTTTCTTCAAAAATGTTTTCGCCAAATCCCGCCCTTCCGCTCGATCCAGCGTACGAGCACTGTCAAGTACCAACCACCAAGGCCCGGGCCACGGTGGACGGCACCTCAAAGGAGCCTTTCACCTCATCCCTCCCCACCCAGAAACCCCCGATATTTGACCTCATCGAAAATATTTGCGTCCTAACACTTCTCAGTCTTTACCATAAAAAATGGTATTGTCCGAGCCATAGTACAATGTTTTGATTCCGCGCAGAAGCATCTGTGCCCCGATCTCACTTGAGATTACGCTCCAGGGCATAGAAGAACACGTATTATTTATCATAATAATTTGTTAATTTTCTTATATGACTCAAAGTCAAGCATTTCTTGTCTAAAAAATCATTGACGCCTGCCGGAAATCGCACCCCGACTACTTTTACTGGTATATCAATCGATTATAGGCAAAATTTTATTTTGGAACTCGTAATATTTTGACCCGCGTTCAAATTTTGTCGATTTTCTTTTCAGTTTAAACACAAATAAAGCCTCAAACGAGTTACATCTTTTCAAATTTCATTATTACATATGATGAAAAAAATTTATCTTCAAGGCACCACGGGCTAAACCAACACAAGCACAAAGCTATGCCCCCGGGAGTGTCATGCTTCCATTGTATGGGGTTTTTATATGCAAGACAAAATTTTGATTTTGATTATTAAAACCTTAATTATTATGAAGCAAGCACTACTTTTTTTCATTTCTTATTTTGCATTTGTGATTGGAAGTTCGGGAACGGATTTACCAGGCCATGATGCGGAGTTGCCGTTGCCCCTTGATATTGTTATTCCCCTTGTGGATGACGTGAGTTGCCACGGCGAAAGCGACGGATCCGCCACCATCATCATCACGGGGCTGTCCACGTTGAGGTCATATTCCTACGAAGTAACCAATGCTTCCGGTGATGTCATCGATTCAGGCGACAAGGCATTGCTGGCCAATCTCATCGGGAATCTTCTTAATCTGGATCTGGGGTTGACCATTCGGGTGGAAGATTTACCGGCTGGAACCTATACCTTCAAATGGACCACCTATCCTTTATTGCCCCTGGGATCTCCCACCGTTGATTCAATTAATTTCACGGTAGAAGAACCCGAAGCTCTGGAGATTATCGACCTCAATATCGATCACGTATTGAGCTGTATCGATCCCACAGGATCCATCGAGATCATTACCTCCGGAGGTACTGGAGGTCTTTTGGGGATTCTCAATTTAGGTCAAATTCTCAATCTGGGGGAAAATGGCAATACGATTACTGACCTGACGGAAGGTATATATTCCATCATTATCGAGGATGAAAACGGCTGCAGCGATACAGCCAGTGCAGAGGTCAAAAGCCTGATCGAGCTCCCCAATCTGAACATAACCGGTGGGTTGGAACTTGGTTGCCACGATCTCATCGACCTCAATATCTCCACAGCAGATGGAGTAGAACTGACAGTCGATGTCCCGGAGCTCGAAACGGACGTCGAAATTCTCGGTGAAACATTCCAGGTCAACACCCCCGGTATCTATAAATTTACCGCATTGGATCCCCTCACTGGATGTGTATCCACCCAGGAAGTGGAAGTGACCGCAGATGTAAAGATCCCTTTGCTCGATGCTGGCACAGATCGGATTCTCGGATGTCTGGATAATCTCCAGTTGGAAGCAGTGACCGACGCCACCTCTATCATCTGGGAAAATCTGAGTGGTAATGTATTATCAAACACTAAAATTTTGGAAGTAGCAGCACCAGGTACCTACGTCGCCGTCGCCTCCAACCCCATCACAGGCTGTGTAGCGCGGGATACGGTCATCGTCAGCCCGGGTGATGACGGCAACAATTCTATTTTGAATTTTGAGGCCGGAGTCGTCTACGATATGGGATGCCTGAACGTAGCAGATCTGGTGATTCTGAACAACGATGGGATCAACCTTCATTTTGATGTCCTGGGGGATGCAGGAAAAATAATCGCAGGCGACGACAACAAACTGACTATCGGTGCTCCGGGTACGTACATTGCGACCGGAGTCAGCCTGGTCACGCAGTGCCTGGTGGCCGATACCATTACGGTTACCGCAAATGTCTCCATCGGCAAAATCGATATCGAGCAGGATACTGCTTTCCTGGACTGCAACGGAACTGCGGTCATTACGGCAGATGACAGCGATCTCGGACTCGGTGCCAATGTACAGATTCTTTGGGAGGTCATCGAAGGGGACGTTATCATCAATAACGATGGAACGACTGCCACCGTACAGGGAGTAGGCGTGGTAGCGGTGGTAGCCACTGATCTGATCAAACAATGTACCACTTCCGACACCGTAGTGATCGTCAATCCCGGTGAGGTGGATGCAACCGCCAACGTAACCAATGAAATATGCGCCGGAGCTGCAAATGGATCGATCGATCTGACCGTAACCGGAGGCCTGGCCCCTTATACCTACGCCTGGTCCAACGGGGCCACGACGCAAGACATCGCCAATTTAACGCCCGGCACCTATTCTGTGGAAATTACGGACAGCCGGGGGTGTTCAGGCGAGTTTAGTTTTACGGTAGCTCCGCCCTCTCAGCCCAATATCCATATTGAGGTCAACAAAGAAGATGGTGAGACCTATGTACTTGAAGCGCAAATTGAAGGCGGTGAAGGACCTTTTACTTACGCCTGGAGTACCGGGAGTACGGCTTCCAGTATCACCGCAGGTCCCGGAAATTATGCACTCACCGTGACCGATGCCAATGGCTGTAACCATTCGACAAGCATCCAAATTTCGGCTGATCCGGAAGATCCTGAAGATCCCGAAGACCCTGAAGATCCTGAGGACCCGGAAGATCCCGAAGACCCAGAAGATCCTGAAGACCCTGAGGATCCGGAAGATCCAACGGATTCCTGCAGTTTGGAAATCGAGATCGTGACCACATTTTCTTCTGAAACACAAAGCGGAACAGCCCAGGTCTTTGTTTCCGGCGGCACAGCTCCGTACAGCTTTCAATGGAGTACGGGCGATACGCTCCCACAGGTTACTGGATTGGACACAGGCACATATGTCCTGATAATCAGCGATTCAGAAACCTGCGCAGATACAATTTCGGTGGAAATCGAAATGGATCCGGATGATGGCGATGATGAAGGATGTCCCGGGGACATTGTCGTGGATCAATGCAATGCTGTTGTCCATTTTTCAGAACCCGCGGTCGATTCCGAACTGGATTATACCATTACCCAAATCGAAGGGATGTGCAGTGGAAGCGTATTCCCTGTTGGAACGACCACGATCACGTATTTCATCCTCTACGAAAATGGCGATTACGAACTGTGCAGTTTCAACATCGTCGTTCTGCCGGTCGAACTCGATCTTGAAATCACCATGCCGACCTGTTATGATGCAACAGACGGCGAAGTGGTCATCAATGTTCCCGATCCGGAATCCCAGTATTATTTGTTCTGGAACGACGAAAAAATTCAGCAGGGCGATACGATTTCCAATCTCGGTGCTGGCAGCTATAAACTGATCGGAATGGATGAAAACGGGTGCATCATCAACGAAGAGGTGATCCTCGATCAACCGGATTCGCTGTTCTTAATGGATGGTATGGTCGTTAATAGCAGCGACAGCCTTACGGATGGCCAGGTACACATCACCGTGGCAGGGGGCACTTATCCCTATACTTACGAATGGCAGGGTCCGAATGGATTCTCTTCTTCTCAGGAGGATCTTTACAACGTGCCCAACGGAGAATATACCCTGACGGTGGTGGATGCGAATGGATGTACCCTTGTCGTGGGACCATTCCTCCTTGAAGGGGACGGTGAAACCGGCATTATCGCCAGTGAATCACCGAAATTTGAACACGGCCTTTTTGCTGATCAGGTCAAAGTATTCCCCAATCCATCGGAAGGATTGATATCCCTGGATGTCAATTTGATAAACGATTCGGATTTCAATGTATTTATATACAATAGTCTGGGTCAGTTGGTGAAAGAAACCAAATTTGGAAAAGTTCAAAAATCGACGATCGATCTCAATCTATCAGAGCTGAACAAAGGAACGTATTATCTGCACATCCAAACCAATGGGGGTGTGCTGACCAAAGCGATCTCGCTGTTTTAGTTTCGGGAAACGTTATATTAATTAGGCTAAACGGTGAACGTAAATTTGCGTTCACCGTTTTTTATTCAAAACCGGTAACGGTAAGGAAAAATTCAGCCACCCACACCTATCCCCGGATTAACCTCTCCAGGGCCATAAATCGGGACCCTTTTAATAAAATCGGGGCGCCTGCCGGCCACGTTTCCGTCTCCAAATCCATGACGTCTCTTACGTATCGAAAATCAGGGAACCGCTCCTCACCCACCCTCTTGAATTCTGAGCCCACCAGATACACATGATCAAACCCCAATTCTTCCACCAGTCGAAGGATGGATTCATGTTCTGGGCCTGCCACCTCACCGAGCTCCCCCATTTCT
>CALGAA010000282.1 GCA_937952445.1 uncultured Bacteroidota bacterium
ACAAGCTCCCGGCTAGATCTGGAGTCAACATCAAAACCCGTATCCTACCCCAATATTGTAAATGGGCTGGAATCCGGAACTGAGATTTTCATTGAGGCTAAAATGGTATGCCTGGCCATAGAATAAATCGATGGCAAATTTTTTCTTGAACACGTATTGAACGCCTCCGGTCCCGCCGAGTTGGAAACTACTGTGCCGATTGTTACCGGTCTGACTCAAACCTCCTCCATAAAGTGAGGTAAATCCTCCTACAGGCCGGATGAATAACCCAATGGGTGCTTCGAAAAACTTGTATAGAGGATAAAACCTGTACGCTGCCCGGATATCGACATTGGCATGGAGCTGGTTGCTGAAAGGAGAGCTGTGAAATCCCAACCGAAGCGCGGCGTCAATGCTGGATTTTTCATTCAGGTTAACTTCCAGGTACACCTCCGGATCGCTGTATTTGATAAAAGTGTAGAGATTGATCTTGAAGATCGCTTTTTGCGCCATGCCAGCGCAAATGAAAATCAACAAACAACTCAGCGTAAGGAACAGTTTTTTCATTCTTCAGGTTTTAGGTGGGTCCGTGAATCAATTCCCGTGATCAAAGTGGGAAACGAAATGTTTAAATCAGCAATAAGAACGTATAATATGGGAAAATTCACAAAATGGGTGCCATTATTTTAGCAATAATCTTGAAATGACCATTTTCTGGATTTCGGAAGTACCTTCATAGATTTGAGTGATTTTGGCATCGCGCATCATCCGCTCCACGTGGTATTCCCGGACGTAGCCGTATCCGCCGTGGATCTGAACCGCCTCTGTGGTGATGCGCATGGCTGCTTCGGATGCAAAGAGTTTTGCCATGGAACCGCTCAACTTGTACGAACGTCCGGCATCTTTATCTCGGGCGGCCTCATATACAAGGAGCCGGGCTGCTTCGATTTGCGTCGCCATATCCGCCAGTTTGAAAGCGATGGCCTGGTGGTGTGAAATGGGTACACCAAACGACTGACGATCTCTGGAATATTGAAGCGCGCGTTCATACGCCCCCCTGGCGATGCCCAGGGCCTGGGCTGCGATCCCGATGCGTCCGCCCTCCAGTGATTGCATCGCGTACCGAAACCCTGAACCATATGATCCGATCCGGTTTGCTTTGGGGACCTTGACATTTTCCAATAGGACCGAACACGTATCGCTGGCTCGTATGCCCATTTTATCCTCCTTTTCTCCGGTCGTAAGTCCGGGGGTATGAGCGGGGACGATAAAAGCATTTATACTCTCCCGTTTATTTTGAGGATCTGAAACGGCCATAATGATGTAGACATCCGCGTATTTGCCATTTGTAATCCAGTTTTTGGTACCATTTATAATATAATGATCACCCGCCTCTACGGCAGTGGTTTTTTGGCTAATCGCATCAGAGCCGGCCTCGGGTTCGGAAAGGCAAAAAGCCCCGAGCATTTCGCCACTGGCCAGGGGTCTAAGAAACGTTTCTTTTTGTTCCTCACTTCCCCATGCTTCCAGACCCCAACAAACCAGTGAATTGTTGACTGACATGACGACTGAACACGACGGATCCACACGGGAAATCTCTTCCATGGCAATGACATAAGACAACGTATCCATACCCCCACCGCCGTACGCCGGATCAACCATCATGCCCATGAATCCCGCTTCCTGCATTTTTTTGATCTCATCTTTCGGATAAATCGCTTGCTTATCCCGCTCGATTACACCCGGCAACAATTCCTTCTCAGCAAATTCTCTGGCTACCTTCCGGATCATTTTTTGCTCGTCTGAAAAGCGCATAAACCATAAATTATAACATCATTAAATTAATTTTTCGATCTTTGTGTTCCCAAAGGATTTACTAAAATACTGATTATGAGAAGTATTTCTGCGTCATTAACGATTGTTGTTTTGGGACTATTATTTACCCCTTCCCTCTTCGCCCAAACCGACACGATTATACAAATTCCCGATCTCAAAATCAGTGATCAAAGAATCCAAATGCCGTTTTCTCAAGCCAACCGCACCATCCATTTTTTGACCAGACAGGATATCGATCGATTGCCTGTACAGAGCATTAGTGAAGCATTGGCTTTCCTGCCTGGCGTGGATATTCGTAATCGGGGGATCAAGGGGAGTCAGGCGGACATCAGCCTCCGTGGATCGACCTTTGAACAAGTCCTCGTGATGATCAATGGGGTGAAAATTAACGATCCGCAGACCGGTCATCATGCGCTCAATATTCCGGTTCCCCTCGAATCGGTCGAACGGATTGAAGTACTCAAAGGACCGGGTTCCCGACGGTATGGTCAGAATTCCCTGGCTGGAGCCATCAACATCATTACCCGTATTCCGTACGTCCCGCAAAGTACGTTCAGACTCGAAGGCGGATCCTACGGAACTATCCGGGGTAGCGCAGCAACCACATTCGGTCAGGAGAAATTCCGGCAGATGTTTAACATTTCCCATATCCGGAGCGATGGATACCGGTACAACACGGATTTGAAAACGACCCAATTGTTTTACCAAAACGAATGGAATACAGATTATGGGAAATGGGAGGTGTTGGCGGGACACGCCGACCGGAAATTCGGGGCCAACGGTTTTTATGCCAGCCCCACTTACATCGATCAATACGAGGAAATCGAAACGAGCAATGCTCACGTCGGATTTTCCAAAATCGGAAACCAATGGCACATAAAACCGACGGTATATTGGCGACGGAACCAGGATGAATATCTGTTGGTTCGCGGCCAACCGGAAGTATACCGGAATTTGCATACCACCAACACCCTGGGCGCCGAAGTGCAGTCAGGGTATAGTTCGAGACTGGGCCTGACCGGTATAGGATTGGAATTTCGGTCGTTGGAAATCGAAAGCAACAACCTGGGGGATCACCAGCGACAGGAAATGGCGTTGTTCCTTGAGCACCGCTGGGAATCGGGCAAATTTTCTGTGACACCGGGATTCAATGTGAATTATTTTTCGGGCTTCGGAACTTTCTTTTATCCCGGCATTGACGTGGGATTTGCGATGACAAACACCTGGAGTTTATATGCCAATGCGGGCCAGACATACCGGATTCCGACGTACACGGATTTGTATTATGTAGGCCCAACCAACATTGGCAACGAAAATTTGGAACCGGAAGAAGCGATGACTTATGAGGCTGGCGTGAAATTTATGGGGAGCCGTTACTTTCTCAGTGCAGCGTACTACCTGCGGGATAGCCGCAATCTGATCGATTGGGTAAAAGATCGGGAGGAAGATCCCTGGAAGCCGGAAAATTTTTATCACGCTCAGATTCAGGGATTCGAAGTGGAAAACCGGTATCGGTTTCCGACGAATGATCTTCGGTTGGCCCACCTCAAGGTGTTTTACACCTACGTGGATGCAAGTCTGGTCAACAGCGATCAATCCAATTTCTCACGATACGCTCTCGACAATCTGAGGCACCAGGCGCTGGTACAATTGGATGGTCAGGTGACCGATCGGTTAAATTACAGCGTCACAGGTCGTTATCTCGATCGGGTCAATCTGGATGACTATGCTTTACTCGATGCTCAATTCCAGTACCAACTCAGCAAAATGCAAATCTGGTTTCAGGTCAACAACATTACCAACGAGAAATATACCGAGACCAGTGGAGTTCCGATGCCGGGCCGATGGTACAACGGAGGTTTGAGTGTACGGCTGATCCATGATTGAGCTTCAGGAAAATACCGGGTTTTTACTCCAGTCCAAACCAATGTAAAGCATTCTTAAGATAAATCTTGTCGATAACTTCAGCCGGTAGTTTCAAACCTTGAAAGGGTTCGTTGATCAGATCACTTTCCATGGAATCATTGGTGGCGAAAAATTGCCAGTCGCGTTTCCATACCTCCTCCATACTATTGACCAAATCGCCCGGCGAAGCGCTGCCGTGATCGCCCATATCGGTGCCATATAGGATTCGATCCTGGTATTTTATAAAAAAGTCCCGAACCTTCTCACGGTTATCCACGGTCTGATAAAAAACCTGACCCATCCGCGCTGCCAGGTCCACGGACATATTCGGAAACCGGTCCAACCTCCTGGCCAGTTCATCTACGCTCCACTCCAGGCTTCCCAGGTGGGCCCCGACGAAAGAAATGTCCGGATTTTGGGCCAGCATCCGGTCGCGCGCAGCGATCTGTTCCTCGTAAGAAGGCATTTCCGGGTGCAAATACATATGGTATTCGGGGTGTCGGGAAAAATACCGTCGGTCGTTGTTGGTTGTCATTTCCTCGAGTGGTAACCAGCAGTTTTTGGGTTCGCCCAGGTGACCCATAAGTGTTTTTTGCTTTGAATGAATGTAATCGAATATGGGTTTGAACCGGGGGTCGTCGATCCAGATGAGTTCATCGTTTTTGTCCCGGCTGACCATGCCGATATTTTTCCACACCTTCACCCCGATCGATCCTTGTTCAAAGCACTTTTCCAGCCATTGCAGAACCTTGTGTTCCCAGGTCGGGTCGTCCCAGTCGGAGACAGCAAACGCCGTGACGACCTCTACCGTTTCCGGCGATTCACGGTGATGGTATAGCCCGTATTTGTACTGGCTGTAAACATCTTCCCAACCGTTATCGTACTCCAGGCATACATTGATCAATCTGAAATTATCCTCTTTCGCCTTTTGTACAAAATCCCCCCTTTCGGTGGTGATGTGGATGTGAACATCCATTTTGGGTACGGCCGCATAGTCTTCCATGGTATAGAAAGACTGACCCTGGGCGTCGATGCTGGCGAGTAGGATAAAAAACAACAGGAGATAGATCGTAGTCATGACAGAAAGGGTTGAATTCATTCCCCAATTTAATCCAAAAAAAGGGGAAAGCACAAAAAAATCTGAAATACGGTCATCAGCTTTTACGGGTTACGACGTACCCGGTGCACTAGTTCTGTTTCAGAAGGGCTAAGAATCAAACCAGGGGAATGAAAGTTCCAAAGAAATATCGACTTAGAAATAAGACAAATCGGGATTATGAACGAGTAGAAAATTTTTCTACCTCATACATTTCTATTCTTCGACAGAGTTTTCCACAATCGCTAAATCTTGTGTAAATTGCGCTCCTATGAATCCACATTTAGACGCGACGGGGAATAGTGCCTCCGAGGAGGATAAAAAGTTTGACAAAGCTTTACGCCCGGACACGCTCAAAGATTTTTCAGGGCAGGAGAAGCTCGTAGAAAACCTGTCGATCTTTATCGCAGCTGCAAATCTGAGGGGCGACTCCCTGGACCATGTGATCCTCCATGGCCCACCGGGCCTGGGGAAGACGACCCTGGCCCACATCATTGCCACGGAGATGGGGTGTGAATTGAAATCAACGAGCGGACCGGTCCTCGAAAAACCGGGCGACCTCGCCGGTCTGCTTACCAATCTCAATCCGGGGGATGTTCTGTTCATCGATGAAATTCACCGATTGAACACTGTCGTCGAAGAGTATCTGTATTCCGCGATGGAAGACTTTAAGATCGATATTATGATCGAAAGCGGACCCAGTGCCAAGAACATACAGATTTCGCTTCACCCGTTCACACTTGTGGGAGCCACGACGCGGATGGGCTTGATCAGCTCCCCGATGCGGGCCCGGTTTGGGATCAACTTCCACCTCGATTATTACGACCATGATACCTTGCAGCGAATCGTAAATCGCTCTGCGCAATTACTGAAAATCGAAATCGATGGTCCCGGGTCACGCGAGATTGCCCGGCGTAGCAGAGGAACCCCGCGTATTGCCAACGCTTTATTGCGACGAGTGCGTGATTTTGCACAAATCAAAGGTAGCGGGAAGATCGATCTCGAAATTGCCCAATACGCACTGGATGCGCTTCAGGTGGACGAGCACGGCCTGGATGAAATGGATAACCGTATCCTCAGCGTGATCATCGACAAATTCCAGGGCGGTCCGGTGGGGATTGGCTCCATTGGGACCGCGGTGGGAGAAGAAGCGGGGACGATCGAAGAAGTATACGAACCCTATCTCATCATGGAAGGCTTTATCCAACGGACTTCGCGGGGTCGGATCGTATTGGAAAAAGCCTATCGACATTTGAACAGACCGATGCCCGGCCCAAAACTGTCGGGTGGCTTGTTTGATGGTCTTGACTAAATGGATTGTTCGTGTTTGCCTGCATTTTGATGTTTTATTTCCATCGTCCTTTCAGGACTCATTGCATACCGCTACTTTAAAGAATTAATTTCTGAATTTCCGAGCAGACCCCAGGTATAACGAACTTAATGTCCGACGCACCAGGCGTTTTTGGGATGGTGGATTAGTTCCATTCGCCTATTCAATGCCGATAATTCCTGATTCCTCCGTTTTTTAAGTAATATTTTTGATTGGTTTGAGGGGGTGAGTCACCAAATAATCAGAGCTTCGTGCCGTTTTGCTAGCAAGGTGATGAGGAATCAGAAAACTCCAAAAGCAGTACGCTAAGCTCCGGAGAGCTGATTTTGTAAACAATGTATTTATAATATGATTTTGAAAAACCAAATGATTGTTGCCGCTATTGCGCTGATGATGATGTTTTCTGTTCAGTCCTATTCCCAGATCGGGGTGACTGGTTATGGTTTACGGGCGATTGGAGTCAATACCAGCCAGGAAAATACGATTAGCGGCGAATTGAAGTTGTTTGCGAACCGGGATTTCCGAAATGTATTGACAGAGCTGGATTTATTCTACAATTTTGACCCCAGGACATACCATCGGTTTTCACTGGGCATCGGGATTAATGGGGCTCCTTTCCGGGAGTTTGACAATTTGTATGCAATCACCATTCCCGTCCAGCTCGAAGTGTTTCCCCTTCAGAATTTCAAGCGGTTGTCCCTGATGTTGGAATTGACACCAGAAGTGGTCATTGATAGCGATATGGCGCTTCGGTCCCTGTGGGGGATCCGATACACCTTTGGGGAATAAACGGGAAAAACCATATTATGCTGGGGAGAAAAGGCGGCAAGGTAGCCTTTTCTCCCTCATTTTTCACAGGATCTTATGGGCGCTTTTCTGATTAAGATAGGGGCGGGTGCGATTACTGAAACCTGGAAAATAGATCCGACAGGTATTTCAAATTTCTAAATTCAGACCCTTATCTGGCACTATGCCAAAACGTAAAACGTTGTGTTCACTATAAATTGATGTTATGGAAATCAAGGAATTGAAGAAAAGACCCCATTTTAACGAGGATAAAAAGTTGGCGGATTCCTATTCGCAATTTGACAGATTTTTGGGCGAATTGAAAAAAAGAGATCTTCCGGAAGATATCGTAAATTCAATTAATCGGAATATTGACGAAATAAACGCAGTTTCGGAAACTGATAAATGGGGGAAGCAACTTAAGAAAACACAATCTTGTTTGATTAAGAAAATGGAAAAGGAAACCAAATTGGTTCCGAAGCATTACTATCGCAACACCTGGTTGGCAGTAGGAATGGCCACCTTTGGGATTCCACTCGGCCTGGTTTTTGGAATCAGTCTGGGGAATATGGCCTTTTTAGCGATAGGCTTGCCGATTGGAATGGGAATTGGAATCGCCGTCGGTACTGCGATGGATAAAAAAGCATTGGAAGAAGGAAGACAGCTTGACCTTGAAATTAAATACTAACGCGCTGTCCCAAAATGTATGACTCTTCTGACGGATTCTTTTTCGTTCTATCTTCATCATCTAAAGCCTTATGGAGCATATTCCATACGGGGTTTAACTTCTTCGATATGACAATAAATAACCTCGTCATACCTATCACAAACCTAATGTCCCCGCACTATTGTTCCGGATGTCTAATCCTGAAACAGGAGGGGTAAGGATTTTTTGATATCATTCAATACCTCTTCGTTCGGTGTATCTTTCGCTGAGTAATAAATTTTTTTTCCGTCAGTCTTTATTAATAATATAATTGGTTTGTGATCTGAATTTAAAATCAACTTCACGGAATCTCCCCCTTTGGTTTTGAAATAACCTTTTCGGATAGATCCAAGGGCAAATCCATTTGTTCTGAGCGTGATTTCCGGCAGCTGATCGACCAATTCGATTCTTTGGATTTCAGCCTCGGATAGCGTTTCGCCATAGAACCCTTCTATGGTTATGTGGTCATCATTGATGAATATTTTATTCTCTTTGAAACCGTAAACCAAAAGTCCAATCACCAAAATCAGAGATCCTATAAGAACTGCAACCCCAATTTTATTTCCTTTTTTGCTAAGTTCTTTAGCGTATTTCGAACTGGTCAAAAAGAAATAGATATAGGCCAGGATGGGGTACACGGCCAAAAATATCCCGCCCGCATTTTCGCTGACGAAGTACGCCAGAATGACTCCCAGCACGGTAAAAGAAACACCCAAATAGATATGAAATTTTTTGAAATATTGGAGATACCCTTTGATGTCAACTTTTTTCCGATCTTCCTCCTTCATGGTGTTGTATCCTGCAAGAAGATATTTGGCATTTTTCTCTGTAACCATAAACCCAATAGCCATAAATAACAAACCCAGTCCAATGATTACGTAGATCATATATTCAAATTTGGTCGAATGTGATTAAGGTCATGCCATTTGTCAATATTTCGTGACCTGATGTATCCGGGGAGGGTAATCCCTTCCTACCCTCTTTTCGGACTTAATCAATCTAAGCTAATTAATTTTTCAGCATACAGTTAGACTTTTTTTATTTTTAAACCATCCAACCAGGATTGGTTAATCGGTCCGGAGAGATCGGAGTTTCCATGACATATCCCGATCAAAACAGCTTGTGTCACGGATAGTTAGGTTGGGTCAAGCGTTGTGGGTATTATACAGAATTAACTAATAGAAGAAATAAAATGAGCAAGTTGTATCTTACTGTGACGGCCATAGTCTTATCAGTAGTTGTCCTGTTTTCAAGTTGTGCTTCTATCGTGAGCAAAAGCATTTATCCAGTATCCATAA
>CALGAA010000283.1 GCA_937952445.1 uncultured Bacteroidota bacterium
CGGTCGCCTGAACCAGCCTTGCTCAATGATATCGAGATAGAATTTGAGCACAAGCCAGGCCTCAATGACCGCCTCCTGCTCAACGGGCAGGATGTGACGTCCAATATCCGCTCCGGACCGGTCAATAATCACGTCAGCCTGGTAGCCGCCATGCCGGCGGTACGACATCGTCTGGTGGCACTGCAACAATCCTACGGTGCGCGACACAACGTAGTGATGGATGGCCGGGACATCGGTACGGTGGTTTTCCCCAACGCTATGCTCAAAATATTTTTGACCGCTTCGATCCATACCCGGGTGCATCGGCGCATGAATGATGCGAAGTCAGCTGACCAGAATCTGACTTATGAAGAGGTGAAACGGAATTTGCTCGATCGGGACCGCATCGATTCTACCCGAAAAGATAGCCCGTTGATCCAGGCGGAGGACGCCGTATTGATTGATAACACCAATTTGTCGATCGAGGAGCAGTTGGCCATGATTCACACCCTGGCCACCTTGCGGATCGACCACTATGACATTTAATTTCCACCCCTTTGCTCTTTTTGCTGACCCTCCTTTTTTAGGGTGTTATACCATTTCTTCCTTGGGATTGGGGCCGTATTGATTGGGGCCAGCGGTGCCTTCCTGCAAAAAATAAATCAACAGCCAGAAAAAACCGATGATTGGAATCAACCCGACCAGGATAAACCAACCGGATTTTCCAATGTCGTGCAGCCGTCGAACGGATACAGCCAGGGCAGGAATGAGCATAACCAGGGAATATAGCGCCTGAAAAGGACCAACATCTACGCTCAAGTTGGCAAATCCGAAAAGATTGTCCAGAAACATAGCACCAATGCTGAGTAAAAAATTAATCAAAACAAAAGTCCAAAACTCGCGACGCCTTGATCTTCCGCTGAAATCCCGAAATCTCTGAAGGGCATAAATAAACCATTCCATAAGTCCGTATAGTTACATCCAAAATAAATATAGGGAAATTAATCGGTATTCAGGTCAAATTATTCCCGGGACGCCTGAATCTGCCTCTCTGTCGGTAACACGAGTACCTTCTGGAGTGGAAGGCCAGCTCACCCGGATTTGGCATGATCATGCCTTAACTAAGATGAGCGATGTGATCGAATCCAGGCGATGACCAAAGAAACAGAAGCCCTCGTTTTGGACAGGATGGGTTCCCGTTCACATACCTGGAGTATTAAAACCTGAAATTCCGGGTTGTAATACGAGAATAATCATATCCACATTTGTCAGAAGAAACGTAAGGTTGATGGGTGAATAAAAAAAAGTTGCAGCCCTGTAAACCGGATTTTGTTACCCCTTAAGGGCATTCTATCATTTATCTAGCCCGGCCATCACTGACCGGGTCAAGCTGCCTACCCCTTTCGGCCCCGAAGATCCCGGCGAGCAACCAGGAAGACCAATCAAGGTCTACCGAAATATATTTGGCATTTCAACTCGCAAGGTTTACCCCCACTGTACATTGCTGCACAGCAGCGTGCGCTCTTACCACACGTTTTCACCCTTATCGCATCACCATGTGACGAGACGGTTTGTTTTCTGTGGCACTATTCTGTCATTCCCTGAGGAATGCCCACCCGTTAGGTGGTGCGATGCTCTACGTTGTCCGGATTTTCCTCTCCAGGTGATCCTGCAGCGATAGAACGGACTGCAACCCAATCTTCAATTCATCTTTCGATGACCTGGCTGTCCAGGATTTCAAATGTATATTAAAAATATTTATTATATATTTACATCAAAATGGCAATTTGAAGTCCAGACGTTTATATCCTATCCTTGCAATTATAAGCGCGTTGTTTTTTGCCCTCGCAATCGTCGGATCTGTGTTCCATCATCCGGAAAAAGAAGCCAATGATAGCGAAAAGATTGTAAAAAGCAAAGTTGGAAATTTATTCAGCCTCCTGCAATCCATTTCCTCTGATCCGGAATTGTTGACTATGCTGGACAACGAACAGGAGGATTTTAGTGTGGCCATTCGCGCTTACCTGCATGATAAACTGCCTGTATCGCATGAAAGTTCCCTGTACGTGTGGGAAGGGAATGATTTGGTGTACTGGGATATCGGGGAGTATAATATTTTGCACGAATCGCCACCCAGGGTCCGGAATTGGGATGTGATGGTCCGGGATCGAAATGGCTTTGTAAAGGTCGCTTTGCCCGGATCCGGAACGGTTTCCCAAAACACAGGCAATCAACGCCAATCGGTGGGCATTCACTATGTTCTACCATTTGATGCCTTGTACCAGATACCGGCTGATATCCCTGATCCTCAGGAGTCCATTTCTCCCTCCGATGAATATTTGCACGCTTTTCTAACCCGGGAGGCCCAGTCTTCCAGGGCTCATTTCGTGCTCACCTTATGCTTATTTGGCTATGTTTTTTTATTTATCTATGTGTTTGTTATCGCTCATCAATTGACCACTGTTTATCCCAAAAGCCGCGTTTTGATCGGGTTATTGGGAGGGATTATTGTGTTGCGATTGTTCGGTTATTTTTTTCCACTTTCACATCCGCTGGTCGATGTGTTCTATAAATCCCATTTCTTCGGTCCCGGGAGTCTGGCAGACTGGTTGTTGAATGTTCTGCTCGGTTTTGGATATGCTCTGTTTTTCTATGCTCATTTTCCTGATCTGGATGCCGAAATCCCGGAAAAAAGTAAGAAAGTTTTTGCGTTTCTGTCCTATCTTGGATTTGGACTCAGTTCGATATTGTTTGGTTACTTTATAAAAGCCATTATTTACAACCCTTATATCCATTTGGATATCAACATTGTCGAGAATTTTACATTGGGAGGTCTCGTCCTTTTGTTTGCAGCATTTATCCTGATCCTTTCAGTATTTATCGTCATGACCAGACTGTTTCTGACCATTCAGAAATTCGAATTGACCTGGAAGGAGAAAGTTGGGTTTTTTAGCGCCGCATTGGTCATTAGTGCTTTCGTGGTCCTGGCATCCAATCTGGGTTTTAACCTCATACTGTGGGTTATTTCACTGGTGATCATTATGCTGTTGTTTGACCTGTTTTTGGATTCTTCGATGCGGGATTTTACATGGATATCGGTCTGGCTGCTGGTTTTGAGTTTGTTCTCCACGGTGTTGTTTACCCATTTTTATATGGAAAAATTGAGGAAAGAGTCCATTCAGGCGCTGGAATATCGAATGACGGTTCCGGATCCACAATTGGTGTCGTTCGTGCAGGCACTCAACAAGAAAATGGCAGCCTCGGATGAATCACAAACCTATGAATCCATCCTTGGTGACGTGGTGTTTTCGTACCCGGGGATTCGGAGTCAGTATGATTTTTCGATCCTTCGAAGATCGTCCGTGCAGCCTTCAGATACCATTAGTGGAATCGCGTATTCGTATGAAAACACCTGGCCGGAGATGGTTTATTTTCCGTTGAAAGGCGCCCGGGAAAATGCCGTCCTCAAAGCCGAAATGGTGGGCACGAATATTTATGCCGTTCAGTCCGGGTATTCCAATTACGAGCATATTTTATATGGGACCGGGGACTGGACTCTTTACGATCAGCGGGTGATTACGAATAACGAAAGCCTGTTTTTTCCCCCAACCCTGGACACGCTTTCGAGGCTGCCTGCGCCTCCTGATGAAACGGTCCGGGACACGCAATTTATACGCGATAATACGATATATACTCTGGTTGAAAAAGGTGAAAAAGCAGCCCTGGGCCGCCAGGATTTTGACGGTCTGCTGCAACCCATGTCGTTTTTCTCGTTCCATTTTATCTTATCGCTGCTGATCTTTGGCCTCATGCTCGTGATGCATCGGTTCGTGCGATTCCTGCCCACCGAGCTGCATCAATATTTCGTCGAAAATCTATCGATCCGCAACAAAATCCAATTTTCCGTACTGGCGATCCTGATCGCAGCTTTTACCGTGGTGGGCATCGTCAGTGCCAATTTCTACAAACGGTCTTACAAGGAAACGCTGGAGAGAACCGTGAAGGAATATTACCAGAAAGTCAAACGAGCTGAATTTCAAGAAAACCAAATAATGAAGGTGTTTGAAGGGATTCCTGGAAATTTTATTTTGTTTGATGAGAATGGAAAGGCAATTCAAAATAGAAACTATCGTGAGCGCAATTATATGCCGTATGAAGTTGTCAGAAAGATCAAGCTTTCTCATACACTCGATCGGTTTGATGAGATCTGGCCCGGATCGCTGGTTTTGCCTTTCGCGCTGGATGTTTCCAGAACCGTCTTTCTGGTTTATCCGGAAATTACAGAAGTGCCCGAAGGCTTTTACCGATTTATCAATTTACTTCTCAATGCATTTGTATTTCTCCTTTTAATTTCCTCGGCGTTGTCGTTTTCAATTTCAAACACCATCATCAGCCCATTGACCGAACTGGGGAATAAACTCAAGGAATTTTCGCTGGGTAAACGCAATGAATCGATCGCCTGGAAGCAACCGGATGAATTGGGCACCTTGATCCAGGCGTACAACGACATGGTCGATAAACTGGAGCAGAGTGCCGAACTCCTGGCTCACAGCGAAAGGGAGGTGGCATGGCGGGAAATGGCCAAGCAGGTAGCGCATGAAATTAAAAATCCCCTCACTCCGATGAAATTGAGTATCCAGCACATGGAGTTGAGGATTAATGAAGCCGAGGCGGAAGAGGCCCGTGAGATCGTCCAGCACGTGTCGCGCGTATTGATCGAACAAATCGACAATTTGAGTCGGATCGCGAGTGAATTTTCATCATTTGCTAACCTGCCCAAACCGGAATATGAAGAGATTTTACTCAACGATCTGGTTGCATCGGTGTACGATTTGTTTCGCACACGATCCAACATTCGATTCAATCTTTACGTACCCATCGATGAGCTCCTGGTTCAGGCCGATCGGACACACTTGATCCGAGTGATGAACAACCTGATGAAAAATGCTGTGCAAGCCATCCCTCCGGACAGGGAGGGCCATATTGTCATCCGGTTATTGGAAAAAAACGGGCACGCCGTCGTCCGCGTGGAAGACAACGGTAAAGGAATCGAGGATGAACTCCAGGAAAAGGTGTTTTTCCCCAACTTTACGACCAAATCTTCTGGAACTGGACTCGGTTTGGCGATTAGTAAAAACATTATTGAAACCTTTGATGGCTCGATCTATTTTATCAAAAATAAACCTGAAGGAACCATATTCATTTTCGAATTGCCGTTGGTCAATTAATAGCCAGCCCTGGGGCGGCCTATTCGTTTGGGCGACTTCCGCTACGCCTTATCCGCGTTTGGGTCCTGGTCTCGATTGCGCCCCGGACGTTTGGGGCCTGCGGCCGCTTGGCCGGGAATTTCGCTGGCTGAAGAGAGTGAGGTGAAAGTGGATCCTTGTGGTTCATCAGCACGGAGTTTCCGTCTTTGTAATCGACTACTCTATGGTATTTATTTGGATGAACAACGAAATGGGATTATAGACTTACGAGTATAAATTCCAATTCATTAGATATATGCAGCCCGCCAGACAATTGTTTTTTTGTCATATCGAAGAAGCTAAAACCCGTATGCCCATAGCTACATAAAGCTTTCGACGATGAAGATATGGCGAAAAAGTTTCCGTCAGAGGTTTCACGAATTTGGTGATTAATGCAATAATTGTAACAAAAAATACAGTTTACCCATATCAATTGAGTGCACTCTCATCGAAACAATTTATCGCTCAGGATATTGATATTTTAGATCATTTCACGAAAAAATTAAACACTTCATTATGACCAAACTGAAAAACAAAGTAGCTTATATTACCGGAGGAAGCCAGGGGATAGGCCTCGGCATAGCACAATCGTTGCTCGATCAGGGTATGAACGTGGCCATATCGGGTCGAAACACTGATAAACTCGAAGCTGCCTCCAAAACCCTGGAAGTAGCCCCTGATCGGTTATTGACGATTCAATCCGATGTTCGTCGGATGGAAGACGAACAGCATGCGGTCCAGCAGGTATTGGATAAATGGGGCCAGCTCGATGTATTGGTGGCCAATGCCGGTATCGGAAATTATGGCAACATCCGGGAATTGACCACCGAACAATGGAACCAAACCATCGATACCAATCTGACTGGGGTTTTTCACACGGTCAAAGCCGGATTGGATGCTATTTTGAATTCAGAAGGGTACATCATCACGATAGCCAGCCTGGCAGGTACGAATTTTTTCGCGAACGGAACTGCATACAACGCAAGTAAATTTGGATTGGTAGGGTTTACACAGGCCCTCATGCTGGACGTGCGCCAGGCAGGGGTCAAAGTATCCACTATCATGCCCGGATCTGTATCCACATATTTCAATAACAATGTTCCGGATGATTCGGATGCCTGGAAAATCCAGCCGGAAGACATTGGAAAGCTCGTTGTTGACCTGTTGCACATGAATCCCCGTACCTTGCCGAGTAAGATCGAGGTACGACCCACCAAGCCACCGGTTAAGTCCTGATCAGAGCGTTGCTATGAAAGTCCCCGGACGGGCAACGGATGGTCCTGGACTGGTTGTCCGTCATGAGCCATGGAGCAATTGGAATAGTCAGCCCCGGGGCGGACTATTCGTTGGGGCGACTTCCGCTGCGCTTTATCCGCGTTTGGGTTCGGGTCGCGATTGCGCCCCGGACGTTTGTGGCCT
This sequence comes from uncultured Bacteroidota bacterium, assembly GCA_937952445.1. GTDB lineage: Bacteria > Bacteroidota > Bacteroidia > Chitinophagales > Saprospiraceae > Membranihabitans. The sequence continues at coordinate 6,645 of CALGAA010000283.1, forward strand.
GCGGCCGTTTGGTTGGGACTTTCACTGGCTTAAGAGAGTGAGCTGAAAGTGGATCCCTAAGGTTCATCAGCACAGGGTTTCCGCTACGCTTCATAAGGCCTTCGGTGATGAAGATATGGCGAAAAAGAATCCGTCAGATGTGTCACGAATTTATTGGCCGGTGCGCTAAAAATCAAATGGTGAAGATGACCTTCATGATTTGATTTTGGTATATTGGATGCAAAACAACCACATTATGATAAGCAACCCGTACCCTCCTCAGGTCGTTTCCTATCTACCCTTTTTATACATCATATGGGCTGATGGGCTTTTGACTGAATCCGAACTCGATGTTGTCCGAAATACTGTCCGATCAGACGACACATTATCGGATGAAGACCGGGAAATAATGGTTGCTTTTCTCGACCCGGACCACGTTCCGGCTGACGAGGTGTATCATACATGGAAGGATTTGTTCAAGCAATCGGATTTGAAGTTTAATTTCGAGGAAGATTATCCCCTGACTGATTATGCTATGCGATTAGCGGAATGGGCCTCACCGGATTATGTCGAAAATGCCAAGAGCCTGTCGCGCATCGAATACAACCTTGGATTGCAACCGGGTCAATATCAAAATCTTATTCAGGATTATCCGGTGGAGGCCGTTGTGCGTCCGTCGTTTGACCCGGGCGTAATGCGTTCGATCCTGGATGGCGAGTATGAAGATTTGATCAGAGAATTGCAGCAAAATATCACCAGGGATCAAATGTTTCATTGGAATTTGACACCGGATTTGAGTGAAAACAGAACCAGGACAGGACAGCAGGTGGTTCGGCTGGGTGAGATGGGGTACGGGTCGATGGCTTTTCCTACACAATACGGCGGGCAGGGGGATTTGAGAGCATACGGGCATATTTTTGAAAATCTACTTTATACAAGTGGCAGCACTGCTGTGAAATTTGGTGTACAGTACGGATTGTTTGGAGGAAGTATTGCCAGCCTTGGCACCGAAAAACACCATAAAAAGTGGTTGCGTGATTTGGGGTCTGGAAAGCTGGCAGGGTGTTTTGCGATGACCGAAGAAGATCATGGGTCAAACGTACGTGCACTCAAAACAACCGCCACTTATGTGGCTGATGGCCATTGCCTGGTGGTCCATACCCCCGATCCCACGGATTGTAAAATTTACATCGGGGGAGCGTTATCTGCGCAAATGGCTACTGTGTTTGCCCAGCTGATTGTACAGGGTCAAAATCACGGAGTCCATGCCATCGTTGTGCCGCTAAGGGATGAGGAAGGAAATTTGCTTCCTGGAATCAGGATCGAAGACAATGGATACAAAGCCGGTCTCAATGGGGTGGATAATGGTCGGATATGGTTTGACGAGGTAAAGGTTCCGGTCTTTAATTTACTGGATCGTTTTGGTTCGATCGACGACCATGGGAGGTATCATTCTCCCATTCAAAAAGGAAGCAAACGGTTTTTTACCATGTTGGGAACCCTGGTGGCTGGTCGGATTTGCGTGGGAAAAGGATCCGTCGCCGGTTCCAAATTGGCTCTGGCGATCGCGTTGCGATATGCCTACCAGCGAAGGCAGTTTGGGAAAGACGTACACAGCGCAGAGAGTTTATTGATCGAATATTCGAACCATCAAATGCGGTTGTTTCCTCTCCTGGCTAAAACGTATGGCCTTCATTTTGCATTGGAAGACCTGATGGCTCGATACGCCAGCGCCCCTCCCGGAAGCGATATTCGCGAATTGGAAGCGGAAGCTGCGGCACTCAAGGCCCTGGCCAGCTGGCATGGAAATCAAACCGTTCAGGAATGTCGGGAAGCTTGCGGAGGCCAGGGATATATGAGTGAAAACCGGCTCCCGGAACTGCGGGCAGACCTGGATGTTTTTGCGACTTTCGAAGGCGATAATCACGTTATTTTACAGTTGGCTGCTAAAGGTGTTCTATCCGCTTTCCAATCCGATTTTAATGCGGAATCACTGCTTGGAGTGATTAAATACCTCAGCCGAAACTGGGCTGATACTCTGGTGACGTTCAATCCGGTGTATCGGAACAATGTGGATGTATCCCACCTCTACAGCCGGACTTTTCACAGCGACGCCTTTTCATACCGACGACGTCGGTTGACGTTTTCACTGGCCCAGCGAATGAATAGATTGTTTGGGAAGAGGGTATCCCCATACCAGGCCTTTTTGCGCGTGCAAACTCATGTAGGGCAAGTGGCTTTGGCTTATGCGGAAGAGAAATGTCTGTTGGCTTTGCACGCTGAAATCGAGAAAACGGTGCAACCGGATGAAAAATTTATG
>CALGAA010000284.1 GCA_937952445.1 uncultured Bacteroidota bacterium
ACATTCAATCCCCTGACGGGGATTTCGTTCAGTCATACCCCTTTATAGCTTTGTTTATTTGTATGGGCCCGGTACTATTCCAGACTTTTGTATCTCATGTTTAATCGTGTACTGTAAGATAAAGGGGTTAAGCCGCGACGGATTTTTTTCGCCCCGCGCTGATGCAGAGGGGGCTCGTTAATCCTGGCAGGGGTGGGACTCTTCTGGCAATAGTTTAAGGGAAATGGCCTGAGTGGCATAATAAAAAATTAACCCATATTCGGGGGACGGGGAAAGAGGGTCGCTCGTTTTTCGATGTTACGGAATATGCCAGGACCAGGGAGGGTTATTAAGATCCAACATACATTAGATGCATTTAAGAGGTATGTATGTTCCCTTGACCTTAATGCCAAGTCTTAGAAATTCCAAACCATAGCAACTACATAACCCTTAATAATACTGCATCATACGCATTTCGAAGGAATATGAGTTAAATGCTATTCGTTTCCCATTTCCATTTCACAAATGCCTCCATGGCTTCGTATTCTGCCAGTCCGAGGCTGTTGTACACATCGGCGGTATCGCGGTTGCGATCTTCGGCTCGCTGCCAGAATTCGCGTTTGTCATTACCAGGGAACGGTGCTCTGTCCTTCTGGGACTGATGCATAAACACCGCTGTACGCTTTCGAATCACCTCGTCGGGACTCAGCGGGACGGCCATTTCGATATCATCGATCCCCCATTCGTGCCAGGCTCCGCGGTACAGCCACAACCAGCAATCCTTGAACCAGGCTTTGCTTTTCAATTCTTCGCAGGCCATCAGGATTGCATCGAGGCATACCTTGTGGGTGCCGTGTGGATCAGCCAGATCACCCGCAGCATATATTTGATGGGGCTTGATTTTATCCAGGAAATCACGAACGATGGCAATATCTTTCTCACCCACGGGACTTTTGGTCACTTTTCCGGTTTCATAAAACGGCAGATCCAGAAAGTGAATATGATCATCATCGGCTCCTGCAATACGCGCACCGGCACGGGCTTCACCCCGTCGAATCATGCCCTTAATCAAACGCACAATTTCGATGTCAGGTTCACCGCCCTTCTTTGATTCCAGGGTGTGTTTTATAGTTTCCAGGTTCTTTTGGGTCACCTCTTTATCCAGTCCATAGGGTTCGGCGATGTCGTTGATAAACTCTGTAAACCGCTGCACATCATGATCGTGAACGGCCAGATTTCCTGATGTTTGGTAGGCCACATGAACTTCGTGTCCTTGTTCGACCAGCCGGATGAAGGTACCCCCCATTGAAATCACATCATCGTCGGGATGCGGACTGAATATGACCACCCGTTTTTTAGCCGGCTTGGCTCGTTCTGGCCGCTGAGAATCGTCGGCATTCGGCTTACCGCCTGGCCATCCGGTTATCGTATGCTGCAGTCGATTGAAAATTTGTATATTGATGTTGTAAGCGGTATCGTATTCCAACACCAGGTCACTCAAACCATTGGTGTTGTAATCCTCATCCGTGAGTTTGAGTATCGGTTTTCCAGTCTTCATCGCCAACCAAACCACGGCCCGGCATATCAATTTATCATTCCAATTCACCAGTCCGACTCCCCACGGTTTTTTGACCTTCGTCAATTCAGATGCAGCTTGTTCGTCCAGAAAGAATCGGGTATTGTGGTGGTTTTGCAAATAAGTCGCCGGACATGAAGAAGTCACCGGTCCTTCAAGTGTTTGAGCGACCACTTCGGCTTTCGCCTGGCCGAATGCGAGAAGATATATCGCCTTGGCTTTCAAAATGGTAGCGATCCCCATCGTGATTGCTCTGTACGGAACATTATCTTTTGTAATAAAACTTTTCGTGGCATCCTGGCGGGTCAAATGGTCGAGCTTTACCAGCCGGGTCCGACTCGAATCCCAGCTACCTGGTTCGTTGAATCCGATGTGCCCGGTCCGTCCGATTCCGAGCAACTGAATGTCGATTCCACCCAATGCATCGATTTTCTCTTCATACATATCGCAGTACTCCTCGACCTGATCGATCGGGATTTCGCCATCCGGGATGTGGATGTTCTTAGGGTCGATATCGATGTGATCAAACAGGTGCTTATGCATAAACTTCCAATAGCTTTGATCATCGCTTTTCTTCATCGGGTAATACTCATCCAGGTTGAAAGTTATGACGTTCTTAAAGCTCAATCCCTCTTCCCGGTGCATCCGAATAAGTTCATCGTACACTTTGATCGGGGTGGAACCGGTTGCCAGTCCCAGAATGGTATACTCCCCTTCCTGTTGCTTTTGACGGATCAATAATGAAATGGTTTTGGCTACGTGTTTACATGCCTCATCCTTGTTGTTGTAAATTCGGCTGGGAATTTTTTCAAATGAACGCAATTGATACTTCAAGATGTCTTTTTCCATGGCTTGTATAATTTATGGTTTCAAAGATACGTAATTTTTTTTAATCTTGCGTGTGCGCACACACCCATTAAAAATATTATTTGTCATAAATTTGGTTAAATTACAGTTGAACTGAAAAATGGGAAATGCAGAACGAGGGATAAAAGCCGAAAGTCGAACTTTTCCCCCTTTTTTATTTTGATGAGGACAGAGTATAAAAGCCAATGGCAAACCAAAATTCCACTTTCGAAAAGGATATTGAAAACACGGTTCACCAGGTCATGGAAGGAACAGGAAAATCCAAAACCGTGAAGGTGAAAATAAAAGATATAGCAGCACGAGCCGGAGTTTCAACCGGAACGGTCGATAGAGTCATCCACAACCGGGGTCGTGTATCGGACAAAACGCGCGCACAGGTCCTGCAGGCGATGAAGGAATTGCAATACAAACCCGATATATTGGCCAGGACCCTGGCTCGAAAAGACGAAAGCTTAATCCGGGCGTTAATTCCCTACCCCTATCAGGATTCATATTGGAAAATCGTACGTAACGGGATCGAAAAAGGACTGGCCGAATTCTCGCCCTACCGGGTCTATGGCCAAATCAATTTTTACGACATGAACGATTCATTGCATTTTGAAAAAATGGGCGATGAAATCCTCCATGATCCCCCTGATGTGGTCCTCCTGGGATCAGAATTCCACCGTCAAAGCATCGACCTACTTAAAGCCTGTCATCAACACCGCATTCCGTGCATCGTATTAAACGCTGAAATAAATTCCGTACCGACTCTTTCGTTTATTGGAATCAATTCATACGCAGTGGGAGAACTCGCGGGTCGAATTATCCGCCAAACCCGGGGGTGTTCATCTGTTCTGGTCGTGCATACCACCACCAACATTGAGAATACGGTCCATTTAAAAAATAAAGAACTCGGAATCCGGTCTGCACTAAACCAGGCGAGTCCGGATTTTCAAGTCCACCAACTCTCCATTGGAAATGAATTTCGAAAAAAGGAAGCCATTCAATTCATTGCCCACGAAGTCTTCAAGCACGGGATTAATACCCTTTATTTTTCCACTTCACGCGCTTATCAATATGCCCCGATGCTCAAAAAACGTTTCCCACACTTATTTATAATTGGCCATGACGTGTTTGATCAACATGTGAAACTGATGAAAAACGGGACCATCGAAATTCTCATCGACCAAAGCGGCTATCAAATGGGCTATCAGGGAATACGTTCATGGGCCCATTATTACATTCACGATCGTCCAATTCCACCCACACAGTATCTCCCTTTGGAAATCATCTATCCAGAGAATCTACCGTTTTTTGCGTTGAATCATCCATAAACTGATGAAGAAAAATCAGTCACAAAACGAAAGAACAGGAAGCCTTTTTGGGCAAAATCGAGTCTCGGATTCCCATATTGGTGCGTGTATATTTGAGAGAGGAAATAACCTGCAGGATCCGAGGGTAATTTCAAAAAATATAAAAATTACCCTATTTTTGCAAAAAAGGAACTTATATGTTTTCGATCAATATCTATTTGAGACTCGGCCTGATTGTACTCTGCATTGGTGGGGGTGTGATTCTCAGTATTATGTACGGTTTCTGGTACGCGTTTCCATTTTTCCTGATCGGATTGGTTCTACTGGTGGGTTATATCCTGTTTGGAACGGTCCAGTCGGCAGCAAAATTGATGCAGACCATGAATTTTGCTGGCGCGGAAAAACGGTTAAAGCTCACCCTTTCACCCAAACTTCTCTACTCAGCTAACCGGGCTTACTACTATATGCTCAAAGGAACGATCGCTCAAAACGATAAAAACACCGAGGAATCAGAATATTATTTTCTAAAGGCAAAAGAAACAAAATTGCCTTCTGACAATGAGCGTGCAATGGTTAATATCCAACTGGCGAATATGCAGGCCAACAGAGGCAATTGGCCCATGGCCAAACAACTCTATCGTGAAGTGAAAGACATGCGGATTACCGAACCCCAGATCAAAGAACAGGTGGAGGAATTTGGGAAAGTCATCAAAAACAGCGGGACGATAAAAGCTGCACAAAGCGGAAGGTTTCGCGGGGCTATGGCTCAACAGAGCAAGAAACGGCGCCGACCCCGAATGCGGTAACTACTTTCCTTTTTTGGTATTCCTTCTGTACGAAAGAACTTGAGTTAAGCCGCGTGACTACACAACTGGTGATTTTATACTGCTTTCAATCATCACATCGATAAACTCCCGGATCGTCCAGCCCATCGCACGTACTTGTTGCGGAACCATACTGGTCGGACCCATACCCGGGATGGTATTAACCTCCAAAAAATAGAACGTATCATTTTTCAATATAAAATCTAGCCGACATACACCCGAACACCCCAAAATCCGGAAAATTTTCTCACTCAGATCCAAACATTCGGTCGTCTGCTTTTCACTTAGTCGTGCGGGGGTAATTTCCTCACTGGCTCCCTGGTATTTGGCCTCATAATCGAAAAATTCCTTCATAGGGCGTATTTCGGTGATGGGCAGTCGCACATACTCTTGCCCTTTCTTCAGAATACTTGCCGAATACTCCACTCCTTCAATAAATTCTTCAACCAGGGCTTCGTGATCCACCAACCAGACTTTTTCTAATGCCGCAGCTAAATCCTCCCACCGATGAACTTTGGTCACAGCCACACTGGATCCATTGTTGTTGGGTTTGACAAAAACGGGCCAGCCCAATTGCTCGAAATCATGGCGTTCGATCGAATCACCCTTGTGAACTTTGCGGGAATTAGCCATTGGAACACCGTACGGCCGAAGGTAGTTTTTACAAAATTCCTTATTGAAGGTCAAAGCACTGCACAGTACCCCACTCGTACTATATGGCACCCCCATCCAGTCGAGGTATCCCTGAAGTTTTCCATCTTCCGCGGGTCGACCATGGATCATGATGAAAGCAAAATCAAAATAGAGCTTACCTTCCGGGGTCATCAATGAAAAATCATTGAGATCGAGCTCGTCCCCCGTTTCGCTATCGACGAAATTCCGGTCCCCCATAATCAACAACCGGTGGCTGTACTTCCCGGTGTCGATGTTGTCCGTAATCAACTTTGCGCTGTTCAAAGAAATTTCTCTTTCTTCAGATGGGCCCCCTGCGATAATAGCAATCCGCATATTCTAATATTACAATAATTTACAATATGTAAATATACTGTAAAAAAATCAAAAGTACGCTAATCTCAATTCCAATAAATACATGGATAATTTCATAATCGTTTACTTTGATTCGGTATTGAAGCTCCTTATGTACATCTCTACCCACCAACGTCCTCTAAGTCATATTCATTCGCAGTGAAATAACCTCTGGAAGTTTCTGATTTTCTCAAAAACGGCTATTCGCTTTGTCCCGCCCTTAAAACAGCCCCCTTTTTCAGCGACATACGTGGATTTGCATCGGCTTAAAGCAAATACGATAAACAATCCGGAACAGGAAGCAACCTATTAAACCAAATCTATTGAATGCAGCACCAGGTAGTCACGCAAGTTTTTGATCCAAAGAGAAATGGCAAGGCCATCGACAGTAGAAAGAAACAGGAGCTCAATTCCTTCTATTATCAACGATTTATCATCTGTATTTACGCGGCACTCTGGTCGTAGCAAATAACCGCTTGACGCTATACTGCCCGCTTCCATGACTTATCAAAAGCAACATTCCGCCCACTACAGCCATATTTTGCATAAAGTCGATCGCCGCATCCCGTTGCAGTTCCACCGGGTCATTCCACCAACTGTGAATGATAAAAGTGATCGGAATATAATAAATGAGAAGTAAAATGGAAGCCACAGTGGTACGATAACCAATCAACAGCATAATGCCTCCTACAACGAGTAGAAAAATCGCACCGGATAACAACAAATCCTGATTCCAGGTGATGCCGTATTCCGTCATAGTCCTTTTTGTCCTTGCGAAATAATAAATCGAATCATACGCCTCGTACAGGAACATAGCGGACAAGCAAATCCGCCCTATGAGGTTAATTATTCCTTTCATAACATGAAGTTAGACAAATTAATCTCATTATTCATGCAATACCAACATCGGAATTTCGGTTTTCCATCCCATTTTTCGGGTCACCGATTTGTGAAATATCCTTTGGAAGAAGTTTCTGCGACGGTCGACAAGCACGAGCAAATCGGCTTTGTTTTCCCGGGCTGTGCGGCAAAGACCCTCTACGACTTCAGAGGAATTGATGTGAATAAAAGAGGACATTCGGTCACCCATGAGTTGATCGAGCTCACGCATGGACGCTTCCCGGCTTTCTTCCGAAATCTCTCCAACATGAACCACCGTGAGACTGGCATTGGTGCGATCCAACACCCGGTTAAGAGGAATAATAACTTCTGAAGACAATGTTTTAAGATCAGAGCCAAATATAATATGCTTAAGCTTGGAATATGTGCAACCTTCGGGAATGGCAAACACTGGAATATTTACGCTTTTAATAACCTGCATCGTATTACTTCCGATGACATAACCCCCGGGCGAGCGGGAATTTCCACGAGCTCCCATGACCACAAAATCCGGCTTCATATCTTCGTTGTAATTGATCATGTCTACCACCGATCCCACGCCCATTCGTCTCGTAATAGTATTCCCCTCATTATGAAACATCGACCGAAGTTTTTCTTCCTGAATCTTCAGGTTCCTTTCCACATCAGCTTTCAACGTTTCCAGTATAGAAGATATGATCACTTCATTGGGTTGATACGGAATGTCGTACGAATGGATCAATACATAATGCATGGGCTCATTATGATACATATCCACGACATATCTCATGGCATTTTCTGATTTAGCGCTAAAATCAGTAGGTAGAAATATTGTTCGCATGACCTGTTATTGATCCAATTATTTATAATGCTTCACAAGTACACCACTCCCTAAGTCAGTAACACTTCGGACGGATTCTTTTTGGCCATATCTACCGAATCGAAAACATCAACACCTTTCACCTCGATAAGCTCCTCCCTCTACCCTTGATTGTTCCTCTTTTCGATGCGGTGATCCTCAGCCATCCAATGCATTGAATATAACAAAAACGCCCCAAAATATCCTATTATGTTTTGAAAAATATCAAAACTTCAAGAACTTTTATATCAGGTTCCGGGAAATCAAGTTAAGGAAACCACCTGCAAAACGAATCCAATGCTCAATCATCCTGGATTTGTAAAAAAATCACCTGACGATTTTGTATTTAAGACAGAGATTCAGTTAAAGCTGATCTAATCTTGACCAGTCGGCGTAGCAATCCTTCCAATTCGTGAAGTGGTAGCATGTTGGCCCCATCGGATAAAGCCTGGGCTGGCTCAGGATGTGTTTCGATGAACAAGCCATCGACCCCGACAGCCACTCCTGCCCTTGCAAGGGTATCGATAAATTGTGGACGTCCACTGGTGGTTCCGGACACCTGATTTGGCTGTTGATTAGCATGGGTGCAATCCAGCACAACTGGGTATCCAAATTGCTTCATTATGGGTATTGCCCGAATATCCACCAACAATTCGTGATAACCAAATGTGACCCCTCGTTCTGTAACCATAGGAAAATCATTACCGGACTGAACCACTTTATCCACAGCAAACCGCATGGCTTCGGGTGACATGAATTGGCCCTTCTTAATATTGACGATGCACCCTGTATCGGCAGCCGCCTGCAGCAACTCGGTTTGACGACAAAGAAATGCCGGGATTTGCAAAACATCCACTACTTTTCCGGCCATTTCAGCCTCTTTCGGGCTGTGAACATCGGTGATGACCGGTATTCCAAACCTTGATTTCACCTCCCCAAGTATTTCGAGAGCGCGCTCATCCCCAATCCCCGTAAAGGAATCGAGACTGGATCGATTTGCTTTTTTATACGACGATTTGAAAACGAAGTCGATATCCAACTTCATTGCAATTTCCTTGATTTGACGGGCCACTTCAAATACCAATTCCTCACTTTCGACTACACAAGGGCCAGCCAATAAAAAGAAATTGGACCTATCTTCTTTAAATACTAGTTTCTGAAGTTCGTGATTGACCATCGTCTATTTTTTATAGATCCATGCATTAGGATCGATTTCGGACCGAAGGATGTCCATTTTATCGGTGTTCGAACATGTTACCGCAGCGCCTACCAGTGTCAGGGTTTTTCGCTCCATGGTCACCACCTCCACTCCATATGCCTCCAATCTATCCAGCATCCGATCGACATTTCCCCGGTTGGCAAAGGCACCGACTATCAACGTACATCGCGAACTGGATTCACTGATCTGCTGATTGGAGGGCATCGAAGATCGACCCGGAACCTGGATCTCACTATCGGTGATTTCAGTATGCTGTTCCTCGTTTCCAATCTCCTCATGAGTATCGCCTCCTACGACAGATTTGGATTTTTCGTCCTCACTCCGAGTGGACATTTCAAGATCCTCTTCCATTTCATCTGTATCGTTATAGACCTCTGGGGAAGAATCTGTCTGGTACGACCTGGGCGCTACGTTCACCAATCGGGTATCCATCTCCGTTT
>CALGAA010000285.1 GCA_937952445.1 uncultured Bacteroidota bacterium
TGAGGATCGCCGCAGGCCATCCTCAACATGAATCCAGAGAATATAAAGTGGATCACTGCAAGCCATCTTTATGTAGACGAAAGATTCAGCGGCATTTTATCGGAAATTGCGGGACAACCATTTATATTTAGATTTTAAACCAACATCTTGACGGCACCTATTCCATATATTCTATGCTGTGATTGGGGCACATCCTCCTTTAGGCTTCGTTTGGTACACCGTTTGACCGGAAACATTTCGGCTGAGATCTTATCAAGTCAGGGTGTTTCCATTGTATACGAGCAATGGAGAGAAATGAACCCCCTTCCTTCCCGTGAAACCTACTACCTGGAATTTATCCGAAACCAGATAAAGGGGTTAGAAAAAAAGTTCGGAAACCCCCTGGACGCTGTACCTTTTATTTTGACTGGAATGGCATCATCATCCATCGGTCTGCGAGAATTACCTTACGCCCAAACTCCCTTCCCGTTGGATGGATCTGCCGCCATATCTACTCAACTCGTGGATAATAAACGCCCCATTCTTCTGGTATCCGGTCTGCGCACCAATCACGAAGTGATGCGTGGTGAAGAGATCCAATTAATGGGTTTAGAATCCCTGATTCGAGAATTGGAAAAACCTGGCACTCCGACGGTGGTCATTTTGCCCGGTACCCATTCCAAACATGTTGTAGTGGAACAGGGGACCATAACCGATTTTTCCACGGCGATGACGGGTGAATTGTTCCAGCTACTCTCTTCCCGTGGGTTGTTGAGTCTTTCCCTTGGCAAACCAGAAAAGGACGATCCTCCCGATTGGAATGCTTTCGGGGAAGGGGTTCGCCTGGCCCGCAACCAGGCACTGTTGCATGCACTTTTTAAGGTGAGGACCAATGATTTACTGGGCAATTTCAATCCCCTGCAAAACTTTCATTTTTTGAGCGGTCTGCTAATTGGTGCTGAATTGAGCGAACTCAGGTCATATCCGGACTCCCCTATAGTGCTTTGCAGTTCGGCCCACCTGCTGGGAAATTACCAGTATGCACTGCGGGAATTGGGGATGATCGATCGCACGCATCAGGTAAGTCCTGAAGAATTTGATCACCTGACGATTTTGAGTCAGATCAAAATTGCCGAAAGGAATGGATTGTAAAAGATAGGTGTTTAAATATAAGCTTTCCCGGAATATTACCGGGGCCCTCTTTTTCATTTACTTTAAGGCACCGGCATGTCTGACCGTATGTATTCCCATTTCTCATATTCGTAATTGACCCCGATTCAATTTCTCCCCTCTTTTCCGGTAGAATTATGCCACGAAACAGAGACGCTGGATCAGTTGCGGATCTATGGTTTTTATATTTTCCAACCTTGGGAGCGACAAAAACGTCGTAATCGACCCGGTGTAAAATGGCGTATCTTAGGTATTTTCCCTAAGAAACCAGTATGCTTCGGCTATTTTGGGGGGTTCTATCGTAGATGTGGTGGATGTTTATTTGAAATTTCCACTTCTAAGCTACCATTTAATCGTAAATCATTATATTAGGTTAAGTATTCAAAACAATATGTGAATTTCCATTCTGACTTCCAGTTTAAAACTTACAGATATGCTCAAACATTTACTGTTCTGTTTTTTAATTCTATGCTGTATCCCCATTGTACACGGACAGGGTGAGGGTGACATTGAGATTACTCAAAAAAGGAGTAAAACAGAGGTTTCCCGACATGAGGGTGGTGGGTTAACGCTGAATGTCCATCCCCGGGACTTCCGACGGTTTACCGAACGAGGAGTCGTGCGGTACAGCGATATGGGAGCGGTGGGGGATGGAAAAAATAACGATATCGATTTTATAGCGGCTACGCATGCTTTCGCTAATCAGCACGACTTGAAGGTCGAGGCCGACCCTGGATTTACCTATTACATCGGTGGCGATGAACGTCCGGTTATTGTTCTGACGGATATCGATTTTGGTACCGCCGAATTTATCATCGATGATCGGGATGTCGAGAATCGCCGGGCTTCCATTTTTGTTGTGAGTTCCAACCATGAACCGTACAAGGTCAATACGATTTCGAGTCTCAAAAGGAATCAGGAGCGCATTCCGGGCAAATTTCCGGGACCGTGTCTGGTCACAGTCGTCAATTCCAATGTGATGCATTACATCCGGTATGGGTTGAATCAGAACAATGGGTCACCTCAGCAGGATATTTTTGTGGTGGACGAGCGAGGCAATGTCGATATGGATGCACCGATTATATGGGATTTTGATGAAATTACTGAAATGACAGTTCTCCCGATCGATCAAAACACGCTGACCATCACAGGTGGAAAATTTACAACGATTGCGAACCAGGAGGAGTCCAAATACAATTATTATAGCCGCAACATTGCCATCAGAAGGTCCAATGTCGTGGTGGATGGTCTGGAGCATTATATCGAAGGAGAGGGTGATCACGGAGCTCCATATGGAGGATTTCTCAGTATTAGCAACTGTGCGTACGTGACGGTCAAGAATACTATTCTGACCGGACACAAAACGTACCGGACGATCGGATCCGCGGGTAAACCCGTGTCGATGGGGAGTTACGATCTGTCGGTTAACAGCGCGCTCAACGTTTCCTTTATCCAATGCCATCAATCCAATGATATCGATGACAGGACTTACTGGGGTATATTGGGATCGAATTACAGTAAAAATATGTTATATGACCGGTGTGTTTTTTCCCGCTTTGACGCCCACAAAGGGGTAGCAAATGCGACTATTCGAAATTCGACCCTGGGTCATATGGGAATAAACGCCATTGGGAGCGGAACTTTCCTGGTGGAAAATTCAACGATCCGCGGAAATAGCATCATCAATCTGAGGTCGGATTACGGTAGTACGTGGCAGGGTGAAATGATCATCCGCAACTGCACCTTTGTCCCGGCAGGCGGGCGTCAAACCAGCCCCAGTCTGATCCGGGGATCGTATTCGGGACAACACGATTTTGGCTATACGTGCTACATGCCGCAGCGGATTACCTTTGAGAATTTGGTCATCGACGATTCCAATCATCCGGATGGGTACGAAGGACCCGTGATTTTTTCCAACTTCAATCCGGAAATGACCGACGCCTCGTATCAGCAAAAATATCCGAATGTCATCACCGAACAGGTGGTTTTGAATAATATTACTACTGCGAGTGGAAAAAAGGTTCGCGTGAGTTCCAATCCTTATATGTTCCGGAATGTTGAAGTGATTCGGTTGCGATAATTTCAAATGCAAGGGGCCTGACACCGTTTGAACTTTTGCTACTGGTTACGAATAGCCAGGTTTGCAAACCATAGAATAGTCGAAAGTAAAGATGACAACTCTGTGATGATGAACTTCAAAGATTCACTTTCACCCCATTCTTTTAAACCAGCGAAAGTTCCTCCCAAACGGCCGTGAGGCCCCAAACGTTCTGGTCGCCCCGGCGACCAGAACCCAAACGTGTAATGCCCCCGCATTACACCCAAAAGAATAGGCCGCCCCATGGCGGACTATTCCTTGTGCACCTGTGACTAAATCAGAAACCCTTTGTTGGATGCTTTTTCGCCAAACCTTCATCATATAAAGACCTCTGTCACTTCGGCTATCCACAGTATAGCTTCTTCGATATGTCAAAGAATCCCCTCGTCATATGGATCACGAACTTAATGCATGGTGCCACTTGTAACGGATTAATTTTTTTCTTTTAACTTTGTTCTGTTTGACCAATAAAACTCGGCACCAGTATGTTGATTATTACGGAATCGAATGGATAAAGAAACAAACCGTGCATGCTGCGATGACCCAATGAAATGGATTGAATGTATCGTATGCAGGTATCTTCATGGAAAATTCCGGTCAACTACCTAAAAACAAACAATGACAGACTTTTTCGAACACTTGATGCACGAGTTTGAACTACCTTTGCAAAACCCTGTATTGGTATTTTCACTTGTTTTGTTTATCATCCTGTTGTCCCCGATTTTGCTGCGCAGGTTGAACGTGCCCGGTATCATTGGACTCATCGTATCCGGGGTGATAATCGGTCCTTACGGATTCAACATCCTCGAAAACAACGCTGCGGTAGACCTTTTTTCGACGATCGGGCTATTGTATATCATGTTTATCGCAGGTCTCGAACTCGATCTAAACGAATTTAAATCCAATCGGAACAAAAGTTTATTATTCGGCTTTTTTACGTTCACCATTCCTTTGACACTCGGTTATCCGGTGTGTCGATATCTGCTCGGTTACGATTTCAATGCGAGTTTTCTGACTGCGAGCATGTTTGCTACGCACACCCTGGTCGCATATCCCATAGTCAGTAAATTGGGCGTTTCCAAGGACCAGGCCGTCGCTATTACCGTGGGGGGAACGATTCTGACCGACACAGCGGTTTTGATTATTCTGGCGGTCATCATGGGAAATGCAGAGGGCAACCTGACTCAGGAGTTTTGGATTCGTCTGATTGTCTCTCTGGCCATATTTTCGGCGATCATGTTCCTTATTATTCCACGGATTGCCAAATGGTTTTTTCGCAAATTGGAAAGTGAAAAACACTCCCACTATATTTTTGTACTGTCCATCGTATTTCTCGCCGCATTTTTGGCTGAAGTAGCCGGAGTGGAACCCATCATCGGAGCTTTTGTGGCGGGATTAGCCCTCAATAAACTCATTCCTCATTCGTCGGCGTTGATGAACCGCATCGAATTTATCGGTAATTCGCTTTTTATTCCGTTTTTCCTGATCAGTGTGGGAATGTTGGTGGATGTGAGTGTGATTATGAGTGGTCCATGGGCCATCATCATTGCGATTACATTGACCATCGTGGCAGTAGCCGCAAAATGGATCGCGGCCTTCCTCACCCAAATTACTTTTAAATACAGCAAAGCCCAGCGCGATCTCATTTTTGGACTTAGCAGTGCTCATGCCGCCGCCACGTTAGCTGTAATTTTGGTTGGGTACAGAGCGGACATCCTCGATGAGAATATTCTGAACGGAACCATTATTCTGATATTGATTACCTGCATCATCGCCTCTTTTGTCACGGAAAAAGCCGCCAAGCAGATTATCATTGAAACCGAAGAAGATTCGAGTTCCCTGTTGACTTCAAATGGAGGGACTACCGAACATATTCTTTTGCCAATTCCCAACGTAGCTGAAATTGAGAAACTCCTGGAGCTGGCCATTTTTATAAAAGACAAAAAATCCAGCAATCCGATCTCCATTCTTTCGGTGGTGTCCAATAATGATGAGGCGGAAATCAATATTCTCAAGGCGCGGAACAAATTGGAAGAATTTGTCAAACAGGCTTCTGCCTCCGAAACCAACGTGAACATCATCACTACCATTGATCACAATATAGCCAGTGGTATTGCACGAATTTCGAGGGAAACCATGTCCAATATTATCGTCATGGGATGGCCACGCCGGGTAGGTTTTTTCGATAAATTGATCGGGGAGAAAATCGTAAGCATCCTCAGCAATACAGATAAAACGACTTTTATTTGTCATTTCGAGAAACCCCTTGTACTGCACAAAAGAATTGTCATTGCAGCACCTCCGCTCGCCGAGCATGAGAACGGATTTAGCCTCTGGTTTACCAAAATCGCAAAGTTAGCACAGGAGCTCAGCATCGGAATCGTGATGTATTGCAATGAGGCCACAGAAAAGGCGGTCGAGAGGTTGTATACCCAGGCCAAATTGACTGCGACAATTACGGTGGAGAATTTTAAGGAATGGGATGATTTTCTGGTCCTTTCCCGAAACTTTCAGGAGGATGACCTGATCGTACTTGTTTCGGCTCGGCGGGGTGCCGCATCGTACATGGGTGTTTTGGAAAATCTACCCTATAAGCTGGAACGGCATTTCGCCTCCAATAGTAGGTTGATCATTTATCCGCAGCAATTTGATGACAACATCAGCAGTGAGCAATTCATGCATATCTCAGCGGAGCCGTTGGATGTAGATGTAGAGGAATTGGGTCCGCGAGCTCCTGAGGCATCGAAGGTTGCGGAGTCGGTAAGTGTGTTTGAAGAACATCAAATTCAGCGCAGATTTCTCCCCTGGTTGTTAATCGTCACCATATGGTTTATCTCTTTGTGGCAAATATCCAACAATGATTTTTCCGAAGACAATTTCATCTTCGACCTCTTGTTTTTACTGGGAATACCGATGGTGATGACGCTTCTTTTATTCTCCCTCAAATTATCGGTGAAGGTAAATGAAGAGCACCTGATGATCCGAATGATACCTTTTCAGTGGAAGTATACCAAGATCAAATTGAGTGAAATTCGCGGTGCGGAGATCATGGAATACAACACAGGTCGGTTGTTCCAGGCCTGGGGCTTTGGCCGGCTTCGAAATGGCAGGTACAAATCGTATACGTTGAAAGGCTATTTTGGAGTAGAAATCACCAAAAAAGACGGTAGCCGTATATTTATCGGAACGAGTCAGCCCGACGAATTGATCAGACATCTGGGGATCGAGTCATAATGCAAAAGTTGCGAAGCGGACATGACGGCTGTGGCGTTTTGTTTCTTTTCTAACCTATTTGTGAATTGTATCGCTGAGGATTTTCTCCAAAACGTTTTAGATCATTCCCAATTTTCGTCCAAAGGTGAAGTACACAAAACCTGACTATGCCCACTGTTTTGTGTGCCCCGGTTAACCACCATACGACCGATGCTCTGAATTGGGCATTTGGTCTCTACGCCAATTGCCCCGTTGTTTTCTGCCGTCGAACCTTATCTTCGTTGGGAAGACTCCGGTTCATCCGATCCTTGCTGAGGTAAAAAGTCATAATCAGGTTGGTAAAGAGAATGACGAAAAACAAGACTGCGGGCTTCATGTCCGAGGTTATATATTTATTGGGGATTTGAAGGAACAACAAAATCGTCACCAATCCCCGTGGTGCCAGGTACAACTCGGGAATGAGGTGGGGGCGGGTAAAATAGTGCAAAATTAATGCCCGAATAATGAAAATACAGCCGGTGATGAGCAGGCTGATGAGGAGCACCTCCATGTTCAACAAATTTCCCAGATCAATGGTCATACCAAATACCACAAAGAAAAATATTTTGACCAGATAGGTCGATTCCAGTGTGATGAGATGAAATTCTTTTTCACTGTTTTCGGTTTTTTCAGTCCCTATTTCAAATCTTTTAAACAATTTCTTGAATTTGTCCTGATTGGCCAATGCCAGGCCAAAAACCGCACTAAAGACCATGACGATGATTAGAAGCGACAAATTGAATAAATTGGCGAGACTGTAAAGCAATACCAGATTGGATACCAATAACAGCAACTTGGTCTGACTATTGAGTTTTTTAAAGAGATTGATCAATATGGCTGTCGCAACCAACGCTACCAGAATGGTCAAAATCAGGCTAATGAAAAACCGAAAAGTGGTGAACATTCCCCCTGTTTCCAAATACGTAATGACGAAATAAAAACTGATGATGCCGATTATATCCGTAATGGAGGATTCGTAAATCATAAACTCCCGCTTCGAACCGGCCAGTCTGGTAACGCTGGGAATAACACTGGAACTGGACATGACCGCAATAGGGATCGAGAACAGCAGCGAAATTCCGTACGAGACCCCCAGTTGGAAATACAAAATACTGGATATTGCTATCGTGATCGCGATGAGCCCCAACAGGGATGAAAGCAACGAACGACCGATCATGGGATATTTTTCCTTATCCAAATACAAGCCCATCGAACCTTCTAAAACGATGATAACCAGGGCAATTACGCAGACGACATCCATAAAGGGCATTTTATCCGTCAGGTCGATATTGGTCTGTTCCAGCCCCAGGCGAAGCAGGATTCCCGCAAAAATCAAAATGATCACAAAGGGCAAGTAAGCACGTTTGGGCAATCTTTTAAAAAAGTAGGTCAAAATCAGCGCCAGACAGGCCCCTGATAAGAGAACATAGGGATTGGAAATGGGGATCCCATTGGCAAGTATGATGGAGATAATATTCATTTATAGTCCAAATTTTGGCTAATCATGCTCTAAGATATCAAAAAAGATAAAAAGCTATGGAAGCATCAAAGTTCATCCACAAATATTCGTCATAATGGTTGACACTTTCCTATATTTATATTTCATGTGTACCTAATATGTTGTGTTGATATGAAAATATTTTTCGCAGAATACATTAAAGATTATTCTTCTTATACCTTTTCGTACGTTCCGTATGCGATTTTTGAGAACCGTTCAGGAATGTCAGAAATCTACCACAACGGATTTCTGCCTTACACCGGAAATACGCAATTGGAGCATTTCCTCTACTACAAAGCGAGAAGCCTGCGGATCGATCTTGACAAGTTTCAACCCGGATCCGAAAATCGTCGGGTGGACCGGAAATTTGAGGATCTGGATGTCAGCGTAAATTGGATACCGGTCAGCGACTTCGATACGGGAGATTTTAAATTTGTAGAATTTTGTACGGAGTATTGCCGCCAGCGATTCAAAGGGGGAGAAATGGAACCGGATCGCCTCGAATATATTCTCAATTCCCCATTTTTGACGGATATCGTTGAATTTGAGATCGATGGAACATTGGCCGGTTACGTCTTTCTGGCCCAAAATGAAGAATTAATTCATTATTGGTACAGCTTTTATACCCTCACGGAATTTCAGGATCTCCCTTTGGGAAAATTTATGATGTTGGAAATGATCCGTCAGGCACGGGAATCCGGTCGAAAGTACTGCTATCTGGGGACCTGTTATGGGGCGCATTCTTTATATAAGGTGCGGGATTTTAAAGGCGTGCAATTTTCGGATGGCAGTACCTGGAGTGAGGATGTGAAAAAACTCAAAGCCTGGTGTAAAAGCGATGATGTCCCTTTGGATTCGGATCGATTCAAACAGCTTTCAGCGGACGAAGCGAACGAGCAAATCCGGTCTCTTCTCAATCCTTCATTGGCGTGATAGGTCGAATTCATAAGGTTAATTACCCGCTGGTTTATCCGTTCAAACTATCGTATGGGACGTTTTACGAAAGGGAAGGTCTTATCGTAGAACTGAAACAGAAGGAGGTATCCGGGTGGGGCGAAATGAGTTTTGTACCCTATTATGGGAAAGACGAAGCGAACATTTTACAGCAATTACGAACTATTTTAAAGCACCTGGAGTCCGTAGGACCGGACTGGACACCGTGGGATTTGTACAGACAGTTGGATCACGAGTTCGCCCCTGACCACTTTTTAATGTCGGCCATTGATTGTGCTCTGTATGATTTATACGGTCGGTTAAATGGAATTCCAATCTGGCAAATTACCGGGGGGCGGAAAGAGGTGGTCGTGGTATCGAGTCTGACGTTGACCCAGGATGACTGGGAGGAGAAATTGGACTGGAACTGGCCCGTGTTGAAGTTGAAAATGGGATTTGAAGGGGACATGGATTTGTTGCGTGATATTCGGCAGAAGTATCCCGGTGCTTTGAGAATTGATGCGAATAGCGGTTGGACGCTTGAAGGCTTTGATGAACGGGTGGATCGATTGGCAGAATGGGAAATCGAATTGGTGGAGCAACCCGTGCCAACCGAGGTGGATGATCAATTGGCAGGCCGGCAATTTCCTTTTCCTTTGGCTGCTGATGAAAGTATGCAGGGGATTGAGGATCTTGAGCGTATTGCACGAATCTACGACGTGGTCAATATCAAATTACAAAAGTGTGGTGGAATTACGCCCGCTTTGGAAATTATACATCGATCGAAAGACCTCGGTCTCCAACTGATGGCCGGGTGTATGACTGAATCCTCCATCGGGATTGGAGCGATGGCTCATTTGGGTTCGTTTTTTCATTATCTGGATCTGGATGGGGAGTATTTGATTACACCGATCTTTGGAAGTCAACGATTTGTAAAGGAAGGAAAGGTGGTTTTGGGGACCAATGGCGGATTGGGTCAGGATTTTATAGTGAAATAGTTGGGGCTGGGCACATCGATGTCGAGGAGGTGAAAGGGGGGAAAGGGAATAAGTAATAAATGCAGTAGATTTTCGTCAGGATGAGTTATGATCCCGACATTCACCAATTCATGTGATTGTTCAAATAAAAAAAGCCTAAGCAGATTTGACTTAGGCTTTTTCTTAGTAGCGGGGACAGGACTTGAACCTGTGACCTTCGGGTTATGAGCCCGACGAGCTACCAACTGCTCCACCCCGCGATTTTTTTGGTGAGTACAAAGATAATGATGTTTCTTTATAAAACAAAATATTCCCGGAAAATAGTTTTGTCCCTCTAGCATTCAATATATTTGTGCATGCAGAGGGTCGAATTGGACGTTATTATCGTAGGCGGGGGTGCTGCCGGATATTTTGCGGCTGTCAATATCGCCGAAATGAACCCGGAATTACGTATCGCCATACTGGAAAGAAGTAAAAACGTATTATCAAAGGTCAAAATCTCCGGGGGTGGCCGATGCAATGTTACACACGCAGAATATGACCCGCACGAACTGATCCGAAATTATCCCCGGGGTGAAAAAGAACTGCTGGGGCCTTTTCACAAATTTATGACCGGAGATGTGATCGCCTGGTTTGAAGAAAGAGGCGTGGCCTTAAAAACAGAACCCGATGGCCGGATTTTCCCGGTGAGTGATAATTCCCAAACTATTTTGGACTGTCTGACCCAAAAAGCCACAGAATTGGGGGTGCAGCAGTGGACCCAACAAGGGGTCAACGATATTTCAAAAATGGCAAATGGCTGGACAGTTGTGACCAAATCGCACCAGTTCGTTGCACGGTATGTGTTGATATGCACCGGAAGTGATAATCGTATGTGGAATATTTTGGCCAAACTGGGCCATACAATCGTGCCAGCAGTCCCTTCTTTATTTACTTTTAATATCCAGGATAAACGAATTGTGGATCTTCCGGGAGTTGCTCATGAGGCTACCGTCTCTGTACTTCATACGTCGCTGGTCAGCACGGGACCTTTGCTGATCACCCACTGGGGAATGAGTGGGCCGGCTATTCTCAAATTGTCAGCCTGGGGTGCCCGAATATTGGCCGAACAGGATTATCGTTTCGAAATCAGGGTAAACTGGACCAATGGTTTGTCCTCCCAAACGGTTGTGGATCAATTGAAGGAGGTGAAAGTTGCTTCGGGTAAGTTCAACGTTTTTGGGCACGTTCAATTTGGTCTTCCTCGTAGATTGTGGGGAAATCTTGTAGTAGCCGCAGGCATTGAGCCCGGAATGAAATGGGGTGATTTGAGACGAATACAAATCCAGAACCTGGCCGAACAATTGACGGAAGGGGTATTTAAGGTGAACGGTAAAAGCACATTTAAAGAAGAGTTTGTCACAGCCGGAGGGGTGGATTTACGTGAAATTTCCTTTAAGTCATTTCAGAGTAAACTTCATCCCAATCTTTACCTTGCCGGTGAAGTATTGGATATTGACGCCATCACCGGTGGATTTAATTTTCAAAGCGCCTGGACCGGCGCTTTTTTGGCGGCGCAATCGATCGCAGAAAGCGGATAATTCACCGATCGTCAGGGATTGAGGATGGACACTTCAATCTCATGGATTCCCATCAGTAATTCTTCTCTGCTGAATTGTCCTAACTGAATTTCGATTTCATCACCCTGCATCCAGGTCGTACCCAAAGGTAAGGTATCCAGTACCGAAATTTGATCATTTCTCTGCACGCCCAGCCACCCTCCTGCCCGGGAATTGGCCAACTGGATCGAAAAAGTATCGCTGAACACGGGGGTTGAATTCTTCGAAATATCAGCGGTCATATATAGATTTTGATACCCAAATTCGGGCGAAAAGTTCACTTTCAAGACCAGGGAGGGTTGTGTGAGGTCTTGATCCAAAATCCAGTGATCTGATAATTCCGCCTCACGATCCCAGCCCGTTTCTTTCAATTGGAAAGTATGGTGATATACTATGCCGGGATCCGAACAGCTCGTCACGACCCCTAATATGCAGGTGATGACGAATGCGTCAAATCGTATCTTTCTAAAGTTGATTCCAGTCCGGACAGACCTTCGTTTGATAATATTTCGAACTGGCAAAGAATATTTTGAAATATCCTTATAAGGATTTAAAATTTGTCGTACCAGCCTTGTCTTAATTCTGGCCACTAAAATAGTCCTTCATCTTTTCAAAAAACCCCTTTTCACTTTTACCCGGTGTTGGATTGAAATTTTCCATGTTCCGAAGTCGTTCGAGCAATTCTCGTTCCTCTTTGTTGAGGGATTTGGGTGTCCAGACGTTGACATGAATGAGTTGATCTCCGGTTTGATATCCTTGTACGCTCGGCAACCCTTTGCCTTTGAGCCGGAAAATTTTCCCCGACTGGGTCCCCTCCGGGATTTTGATTTTGACAGGTTTGTCCAATGTCGGAACTTCTATGCTGGTTCCCAGTGCCGCATCAGCAAAATTGAGATATAACTCATATATGATCTGATTGCCATCCCGGGTCAAAATTTTGTGCGGCTTTTCCTGGATTAACACCAGTAAGTCGCCTGCTGGTCCACCGTGACTACCCGCATTCCCTTTTCCGCGAAGGGACAATTGCATCCCCTCCTCAACGCCTGCAGGAATTTTGATTTCGACGGTTTCGTGGTCGTATTCCGTACCACTTCCTTTACAGGTGGTACATTTTTCTGTGATAATTTCGCCTGTTCCATTACAAGTGGGGCACGTCGATGTAGTTTGCATCTGACCGAGGAACGTGCTTCGGATTTGTCGTACGACGCCGTTCCCGCCACATGTACCACACGTAGAGATCGAACCTGAGTTTTTGGCTCCGGAACCATTACAGGTCGAACATTTGACTTGTTTTTTGACCTTGATGGTTTTGGTAACTCCCGTCGCGATTTCTTCGAGGGTCAGAGAAACTTTGATTCGTAAATTGGATCCACGGGTTCCTCTGGTTCGGGTCCCTTCCTGTCCGCCAAAAAACGATCCAAACGGGCTTCCACTCCCAAAAATATCGCCGAATTGTTCAAAAATGTCTTCCATCGTTCGTCCACCGGCACCCCCAAAGCCTCCATGACCATTTACGCCTGCGTGTCCATACCGATCGTATCTCGCACGCTTGTCCTCGTCGCTTAGTACTTCGTAAGCTTCCGCAGCCTCCTTAAATTTCTCTTCTGCCTCGTCGTTCCCGGGATTTCGATCGGGGTGATATTTCATCGCAATTTTCCGGTAAGCTTTTTTGATGACGGTCGAATCGGCGCCCTTATCTACCCCCAATACCTCGTAATAATCTCTTTTGGCCATTTAATTATTTTTTTCCTACGATTACTTTAGCGTGTCGAATAATTCTATCGTTCAGAAAGTAACCTTTTTCAATAACATCTACAATTTTACCCTTAAGCCGCGGATCGTCGACCTCGATATCTGTGATGGCGTCGTGCAATTCCGGGTCAAACTCGCCATCCTCTATCTCCATTTCTTTCAAGCCGTGCTGCTGCAAGGTCGAATACAGTTTGTTGTAAACCAAATCAACTCCTTCGCTGAACGAGTCCTGGTTTTCGGGATTGAGAGCCACCTTTCGGGCCCGGTCAAAATCGTCCAGAACAGGTAACAGGGTCTGGATTACTTCCTGTCCAGCCGTTTTGGACATTTCGATTTTTTCTTTGAGGGATCGCTTTTTAAAATTGTCAAATTCTGCAAATAATCTTAAATATTTGTCTCGCAATTCCTGGATTTCCTGCTCCAGAGCGTTTACAGTCTGTTCTTCCACAGCCTTCTCCGAATTCTCGTTTTCCGAATTTTCATCCGGCGTCATTTCTCTTTCAAGGGCTTCCTCCTCTTGTCCTTGCTGATTGTGTTGCGTACTCATATTATCAATTTAATCGTATTCGAAATAAAATTCTACCTGGTTAAGTTAATCGTTTTTCGACATATTCCAGTCCTGTCACCACGATTAGCTCAGCCTGCCATGTCGGTACCATGACAAATTCATACAGCACAAATTACTTGCCATTGGTGGTATCGTGCCAAATTGTCAGTAGTTGTGTTTAGAAGTGCACCGGTCACCAAATTCGTGACACGTTTGACGGATTCTTTTTCGCCCTATCTTCATCATCTAAAGCCTTATGTAGCTATAGCTATACGCGGTTTAGCTTCTTCGATATTCAAAAAATAACCTCGTCAGAAATATCACCAACTTAATGCCTGGCGCACTGTGCACCGGTCACGCTCCAGTCCGTTTATTTCCCACTCCGATATTACCCAAACAGACGATCTCAACGGAAAGTTTACCGAACTTTCGGGTATCTTACTGTTCCTGAATTGATATGCTAACGAGCCGTTCTACCCCACACCCCAGCTTTCCCGGTCAAGATTTCGGTACTGAATAGCCTCAGCCAGGTGGCCGATTTCGATGTCTTTTTTGCCGTCCAGGTCAGCGGCTGTGCGCGCCACTTTCAATATACGGTCATACGCCCGGGCGGAGAGCTGGAGTTTGTCCATCGCCGTCCGGAGCAAAGTTTTACCGGCTGTATTTATTTCACAGATATGTTTCACCATTCTGGTCGGCATCTGGGCGTTGGAGCGGATGTCAAATCCAAATTCCTTGAATCGCTCCTTTTGTGTCAGCCTCGCTTTAACCACCTTCTCTGCGATCTCCTCGCTGGACTGTCCGGTGGCTTTGGAGTCGATGATTTCGTCAAATGAAACGGGGGTGACCTCGACGTGGATATCAATGCGGTCGAGCAAGGGACCGGAAATTTTGTTAAGATACCGCTGTATTGCAGCACGGCCGCAGACGCAATCTTTTTCAGGGTGATTCAGATATCCACACGGACAGGGATTCATAGATGCAATTAAAATAAATGAAGCCGGATAGTCCACCGTCATGCGGGTCCTCGAAATGGTGATCCGTCGCTCTTCCAGAGGTTGCCTCAATACTTCCAGCACGGACCGCCGAAATTCCGGTAGCTCGTCCAGGAACAAAACCCCATTATGGGCCAGGGAAATTTCTCCGGGTAGCGGGTTGGATCCTCCGCCCACAAGTGCAGCATCGCTAATGGTGTGGTGAGGTGCTCTGAAGGGCCGCGTTTTGATCAGGGAAGCGTTTTCATCGAGTAAGCCGGCGACGCTGTGGATCTTGGTCGTTTCAAGAGCTTCATGCAAGGTAAGCGGCGGTAGTATGGTGGGTAGGCGTTTGGCCAACATGGTTTTGCCAGCACCCGGTGGTCCGATCAAAATGACATTATGACCGCCCGCCGCTGCCAATTGCAGCGCGCGTTTAATGTTTTCCTGGCCCCGCACATCCTGAAAGTCCGCCCCGTATTGATTGTGGTCGACTGAAAATTCATCTCTGGTGTCGACCTCCACCGGTTTGAACTGCGCTTTTCCCTGTAACAGATCGTACACCTCTTTCAGGCTGGTCAATCCATATACTTCTATCTGATCGACGATGGCAGCTTCCCTGGCATTTTGTCGCGGTAAAATGATTTTTTTGATACCGAGTTTTCGTGCCATAATGGCTATTGGCAAAGCCCCTCTTATCGGTCGGATCTGGCCATCCAGCGCCAATTCCCCCATCATTAAAAATTCGGAAAGCGATTGGGGGTTAGCCCGGCCTATGGATGCCAGAATCCCCATGGCGATGGGTAAATCGTATGCACTGCCCTCTTTTCGGATATTCGCGGGTGCCATATTGACGACGATTTTTTGCCTGGGAACCCGAAATCCAAGTGACTTTATGGCAGATTCGATGCGCTGGTACCCCTCTTTGACCGCGCTATCCGGAAGCCCAACGAAGTAATAATTGATTTTGGCTCCGGCCAGAAATCCCCCTACATTAACCTCAATGGTAATGGGTATGGAGTCAACCCCCTGAACGGTTCCAGCGTTGGTTTTGACAAGCATTCGTTTCAATCATCGTTTTAGAACGATTAAGTTAGTGAAAAAATCTGAAATCCGGAGGGGACGGCTGTAAAACCAGTGCGGGTGAAAAAGAATCCGTCAGATATGTCATGAATTTAGTGGCTGGTGCCCTTGAATAATCTGTAACTTAGGGATTGATGGTTCCTGCCAATTCTGGGATTCATGCTCATTTACCGGTGGCAACCACCAATTTTTTTCGATAAAATTCTTTGCCACTGACCACCTCCACAATATACAATCCGTCCGGACAGGTAAGGGGGACGGTGACAGATCGGGATTGTACACTCGGCTTCATTTGCCGGACTATTTGCCCCTCGAGCGACAATATCTTGATCGTCGCATCGGGTTGGAGATATGAGGCAAAATCTATTCGCACCTCTCCATCGGATGGATTCGGGTATAATTTCCAGAAGTCATCGGTAAATATTCCGTTCTGAAACGGCACCACAGGTGAATACGTTTTATGAGCCTGATCGTCTTCGATAACCAGTCGATAGAACGTTTGCGGTCGATGAATATGAGGGGAACGGTATGAACCAGACCATTCGACTTCCTCGTTCAAAACCTCGTACCCCGCAAGGGGAATGCCCTGATACTCGATTCCATCAAAACTGTACTCCAATTGGACCTGGCGGACGAACTCGCCCGAATTGTTCAACGTCCAGGATAGCAGATGGGCATTTTCCTCCTGTTTTCCTAAAAATGACACTATATGCAAAGGCAATACTGAAAAAGCAACGGTAAAGTCGCCTTCGCTTTCATGATAAATCGCCATGCGGCCCGTGCCGTCGGAAAGTTGGATTTTGATCCTGGCCTGACTGCTTTCGTACGGCGGACGTACTTCGTACTGCCCGGTGTTGGGCACGTTTTTCCCCAGAATGTAGGGATAAGTCAGCCCTCCGTTGATGCTGTAATAGATGTCAACGGTTGGGAATCCATGAATTTCTGTTTCACCAGTTTCCCATCGAATGGTCATTTTGTCCCTGGCGCGCACCGATTGCTCCGATAGATCGATGACTTCATTTTCTTGAGGTTCGAGAATCTGAAAGGGCGGGGAATTGCGTACTGAAACGACCATTTCGTCGCATTGGATGACCCCGGGCCTCCTGGTCATCAGTCGCAACGTAATATCTCTTTCGACGGTGGCAAACACCTCTCCCCGGTACGGCCCGTATTCCTGAGCAGCAGACGAAGGAAACGACCGATGAAACCCGTCCGGGGCCGGATCGTAACTTCGATACATGGGAGCCGATTTGTGTTTTCCCCCATCCAGAGGATCCGTGTGATCCGAACTATAATCCGAATCGTATTGCTCCCAATTAAAATTGTACGATCCATTCGCATAGGCGGTCAAATCGAAGGCGGTATGGAGTGGAACTGAAAAATCCGCCGGCAGTTCAACCGGAACTCTGGACGTGGATCCGCTTTTGGTTCCGCACCCTACCTTACTGTTGAGATGGGTCAGAATTTCCTGGACACTATGCGTATTAAAATATAATTTGAGGGAAGGTGCACCGTCCAGGTTGTGCTCATCGCATTGGCCCTGGTAGGACATAAAACTGGTTCCTGCGCCGGGCTCAAATCCATGTCCCGAGATCCTGTTGGGAGATCGGCAATTTCCACGGGATCCATAAAAAGAATGGTTCGCCCCAAGTTGATGACCGATTTCGTGCCCGAGGACACGAAGATTGAAATTGACATTCTCCGGTTGGCTCGTACCGGTCCATCCCCCTCCCTTGTAATCATCCTTGCAGATCGCCTCAAGATAGGCTATGCCTGAGGCATTGAGCCCCCTTCCACTCCGCTTGTGCAGGATATGCCCGAGGTGATACTTTGATCCCGATACCCGGCTCTTAAAAAACTGACGTGCCTGGTCTGCCCGGTTTGTCACCGTACTCGCGGGATTAAACGGATCAGTGGTCGGATCGGTGTAAATGGTGTGATCTTCTGTGATAAGGTTGAAATCGATGCCCATTTCGCCGGCGTAAAATGCGTTTAAGGCATTCACATGATTGATAATAGCGTTTCGCGCCGCGGCTTTATCTCCTCCGTAGTATTGTCCCCACTCCCCGGTGCACGCGATGTATAGGTCAAATGTCCAGGTGCGGTAATTCTGGACCTGGCAGGGAATGGAATGGCCCCCGGCCCGTACTTCGATGCCCGGGATGGTCAGTGGTGCGCAATCCATCGGTCCCAAATCGTGGATGGTGGAGATTACCTTATACGTATCCTTTTTGTCGGCATGCGGCGCGATGGAATGCACCTGCCCGTCTTTGTAATACGACAAATGAAGGCGATTTTCATACAGATATCCATAGACCGGATTGCCGTGGGTGTCCCGACCTTTGAAGGGTTGGTATGCCCGGTTTCCGGATAATGTATCTGAGGTTATGTCCAAAAAGGCATGTGACGTGATGCGATACGAGACGGGGTTCCCGGGGTATGGAATTTTTAATACCGTTTCTGTCCGGCGGGTTGCTAAATCCCGGCTAATTTGAGAGATTTCCTGTACGTTCCACGAAAAGGTCAGGCCATCCCCCGGAGGTGGGGTAGTTGCATAGCTACTGAAAATTACTCCAAATAAGGTTATCAGGATAATGGTAGTATGCAATGAAATGTTATGGAAACCATTTTTTGCCATAGAAATCACGACATGCAATATAAACATTAACTAATTTTAAGGAATGATATTGAGTTGGTTTTATTCTTTAACATCCCCCAAATGGTTCTATCCTGCTCTAAAGCGGCCAAAATTCCTCCTTCAGAAGGGCTTTGCCTACTGCTTAATCAGGTAGGAGGTATCTGTTTTCCGAAATTTCCATTTGTTGCATGTCGGTATTCCAATGGTAAATTTTGGCATTTTGGAAAATGAGCTGGTCGGTATCTTGAAGCGTTTCCATAGCCGGTAAGTTCAGGGGTTGAAGGGTCGGATTGGGTAGATCCGGATCGATGACGTGCCATGCACCCGACACAAAGGCAAAAATCCGCGACATGGTGTGGTCTATTTGAATATCCCGACTCACAGGCGGCAATGATATTCGCTGTCGCAATCGTCCGGCGTAATCAAATATAAATACGCCACGGCTATGATCGATCAGGTAAATTTCGTTTTGGTGAAATATCAATTGATCCACCCGGACGTTTGGAATCTCCCAGTTTAAGTTGCGGGATTCTGTTCGAAATTCCAATTGCGCTGAGTACTCCTGAAGTTTGTGTTCGGTCTGATTGTACAGCCATATGTTTTGACCATTGGCCAAAACGGGGTGCCGGACCAGAAAAGAGAAATAATCGTTGAAGTTATATTCGGTAATCAGATTGAGGTATTTATCCAGGATGTAGAATTTCTGAAAATCGGTGTTGAAGGCATACAACCGAAGATCCGTGGATAAGCCCATATCGTCAACGGTCAGGTCAAAATCATATCGTGCGGAAGGGTGGTTTCTAAAAT
Source organism: uncultured Bacteroidota bacterium (assembly GCA_937952445.1). Classification (GTDB taxonomy): domain Bacteria; phylum Bacteroidota; class Bacteroidia; order Chitinophagales; family Saprospiraceae; genus Membranihabitans. Next base: position 19,307 of record CALGAA010000285.1, read on the forward strand.
CGTACTTGATCAGGCTGCGGCTGCCGCGCAAGACAAATCCGTTGTCGGATTGATCCACAACGATCAGCCGACCTTTTTCAATAGGGGAGAGGGTGGTCTCTTTACTTCCTGTACAACCCCACAGGATACTGATGAGGATGAAGAGGCTAAAAAGGCGGGAAGATACGTTCACCGGATTCATGGTAATAAAGATAACAATTTTCCCCTCTTAGGCAAGCATATGTGCCTTTCTCAAACCAATCGCCGGTGTTGATATAAACCGATTTTTGATTGGACAGGGGGTAATAGATGGGCAGATGCCGATGACCGAAGACGAAATAATCGATGTCCGGAAAGTGCTGTATTTTTAGTTCGCAGTATTGGATCAACCATTCTTTGTCCTTACCCAGAAAAGGAATGACTTCCGTTTCTTTTTCCCGGCTGTAGCGACTGAAGGAGGTTGCGATGTCGTAAGCCAGATCAGGGTGGAGTTGGCGGTATAGAAATTGAAGCACGGGATTGTGGAATATCTTCTTCAACCTTTTATATCCATTGTCCCCCGGGCCTTTCCCGTCCCCGTGTCCGATCCAAAATTTGCGGGTGTTGAACTCGTAATGCTGGATTTCCTTGTGAACAAGAATGCCCATTTCCTGCGGGAAGTAGTCGAACATCCATACGTCGTGGTTTCCTGTGAATACCTGAATATCAATCCCCGAATCGCTGAGCTCGGCGAGTTTACCAAAAAAACGTACAAATCCTTTCGGTACAAAATGACGGTATTCGAACCAGTAGTCGAATAAATCGCCCAGGAGAAAAATATGGGTGGCATCACGCCCGGCCTGATCCAGCCAGGCTACTATTTTTTTCTCGCGCTCCAAGCTGTTTCGGATGCCGAGGTGAAAGTCCGAAGCAAAATAAACGATAGAATTCATTGGACAAAACTACAAAACCCCGTGAATATCCCCTCTGCGCGGAGAGGATTGTAAAAATTCCCTAAGCGTCGCATCGTACTCATTTTTCAAATTACTACTTTAATTTTTTGTACGTCCTATTAGATTATTCCTACATTTGCGTGGAATTTCTGAACTGAAAATAGGACCTATGAAAACCCATAACTTTTATGCCGGACCAGCGATTCTTGCTGAAGAAGTCAAAGCTGAGGCTGCAAAAGCTGCACGTGAATACGGTGATACCGGATTGTCCCTCCTGGAAATGTCACACCGATCTGCAGAGGTGTCAGCCATCATGGATGAGGCGGTAGCCCTGACGAAAGAATTGTTGGACATTCCGGAAGGATATCACGTTTTGTTTTTGCAGGGTGGAGCCAGTTTGCAATTTTACATGGCCCCGTTGAACCTACTGGATTCCGGGAAAACAGCGGCTTACATCGATACGGGTTCATGGTCCCAAAAAGCGATCAAAGAAGCGAAGCGATGTGGCGACGTGGATGTCGTAGCCAGTTCATCGGACCGCAATTACAATTATATTCCCAAAGGTGTAAGAGTGCCCGGAAATGCTTCCTATGTGCACATTACCACGAATAATACCATCTTTGGTACCCAGTACAATTCAATTCCGGATTACGAGGTGCCGATCGTGGCAGATATGTCCTCGGATATTTTTTCACGGCCTATCGATGTGTCCAAATTTGACTTGATCTACGCCGGAGCGCAAAAGAACCTGGGCCCGGCTGGGGTTACTTTGGTTATCGTCCGCGAAGGGGCATTGGGAAAGGTTAGTCGGGAGTTGCCCTCCATGCTGGATTATCGGGTACAAATAGATAAAAAATCGCTTTTCAATACCGGTCCGGTGTTTTCGATTTATGTGTCGTTGCTTACCCTGCGCTGGCTTAAGAAGAACGGAGGGCTGATCGACATGGCAGCCCGCAACGAGGAAAAAGCCCGTTTGCTTTACGATGCGATCGATAATCATCCATTGTTTTACGGAACTGCGGAGGTGGAAGATCGTTCCAAGATGAACGTATGCTTCTTGCTTCACGAGCCTTCCCGTTCCGATGAATTTCTCGCCGCCTGCAAAGCTGCAGGCATCGTAGGGGTCAAAGGTCATCGTTCGGTAGGTGGTTTCCGGGCAAGTATCTACAACGCGATGGATATTTCTTCCGTCCAGCGACTGGTGGATGTCATGGAAGGGTTTAAATAGCTGATTCAGATTGGTGAATTAGTGTTTGAAGGAAAAGAAGGTAATCAGCCAGACGCTTGAGTCGATGACTGCCTATCCTGAATGATTTTGCAAATGGAAGATATTTGATGTTCACTACGTCGGAATTTATTTGAAAGTTCGGATCCATGTGGATCCATACGGGAGTTTCGAACGAGAAAGCGCTTCGTCTACTAATCCGCCGGGCATTAAGTTCGAGACAGGTTTGACGAGGGTGTTTTTTGTCTTATCGAAGATGCTAAACCGCGTATAGCTTTAATGTATCAAGGTTTGTGTTAACCATGGACCTTCACCTCATTAGTTTGCTACTGGAATCAATAACCAATGTTCGGTAGTGCCCGGACCTCACGTTTTACTATACCTCCGTTCTTTACTTTCCAAACTGACAGGTGGGTGTTTACAGTATTTACTGTTTCTTCCCTTTCAACTCTATTGCTCACCTTATATATGAAAGGATCCTTTTCGATGGATTTTTTTCAGGCCGAAGGAAGTATCGATGACATGGCCAGCCCTATAGTGAGGTATGAAGGAACTTGCTTTTCGGCCACAGCGAGGTAGGATTTTTTGTAAAATCGAAGTCGCAGAAGGTCTCGTGAGCGGACACCATTGAACGTAACATATCCTATTTTATAATTTATTATCTTAGCATTTTCTTAATAAACCAATTCTGACGGATATGAACAGAATGTTCCTGACCTCAGCCTTATTATGGCTGGCCTTACCCTTATTTGGGCAAATCGAATTGTTGCCCCGCACACCAGCTTTGAACCACGACGGAAGTCAATTGGCGTTTTCCTGGCAGGGAGATATTTGGCTCCATAATTTTTCAACCGACATTTCGCGGCGACTGACCGTAAATGAAAGTTATGAACACAATCCGGCCTGGGCTCCGGATGGAAGCCAGATTCTGTTCACCACCAACCGATTTGGGACTTCCGATATCATGAGCATTGGAACGCAATCCGGAACTCCGCTCCGATTGACTTATTATTCCTCGGGGAATACAGACCCTTCTATGGACGAAGCCGGGAATATTTATTTTACGAGTTCCCGGGCATATAAACAGCTTGAAAGGGAATATGAAATTATGATATTACCGACAGGGGAAAGCACCCCCTATCGGTTGATGGATGCCCTGGGTTCCGAACCGGTCCTGTCGCCGGATGGACGTTGGATGGCATTTGTCCGGGGAAATTGCCGGCTGACTCGTGAACAATACCGTGGTCCGGCCAACCGGGATATCTGGCTGTATGAATTGGGAACGGACCGCTATATTCAAGTGACCACTGATGAAGGCCAGGATGCAAACCCGCAATGGTCTGCGGATGGTACGTTGTATTTTATGTCGGCCCGAACGGGCATTTACAACGTTCATCGGGTAGAAATTAACGGAGAAGGTAACCCTGGTGAAATCCAGGCCGTTACCAATTTTGAGGAAGATGGAATCCGGGATTATTCGGTATCCGGGGATGGACGTGTCATCGTAGTGGAACGACGTGATGTATTTCAAATGGTCGATCCCAACACCGGTTCTGTTGAAACGCTTGAGTTTGAAATTTCAAGCGATACCTATATTTATCAAAACCAGTTTTTGTCTCTGAGCAATAATGTCAATGGTTACCGTTTGTCTCCGGATGAGAAATACATTGCAATAGAATCGCGGGGTGATCTTTTTGTGATCCGGAACGATAAGGACAATCCCAGAACCAACCACGTTGTGAACCACGCCTGGAAGGATGTCAACCCCGTTTGGAATTCCGAACATTCGTTGGTTTTTATTTCAGATCGAAATGGACAGGAGGACGTGTATGAAGTTTTGACGGACACATCCGCTTCGTCGTTGTATTCAGGCTTCAAATTGGAAGAACGAAACCGAATACATACCCCGGACCAGCGGGAACAGGAATTGATTCCGAGTCCCGATCAGCGGCAGATCGCTGTGAAAAAGGATTATGGACATTTGGTGGTTTACGACGTGGATAGCCTGGGGGCATGGAGCAATCCCCGAACTATCCTGGAGGGCTGGGCTGCGCCGATCGACATATCCTGGTCGCCAGACGGAAGGTGGTTGGCGTACAGTCAACCTGATCTGGATTTTAACCGGGAAGTGTTCATCGCCTCCGCAGACGGGAGTCAAAAACCCGTGAACATCAGTATGCATCCCCGGTCTGATCGCGGCCCGGTGTGGAGCCGTGATGGATCTAAACTGGCGTTTATTTCAAATCGAAACAACGGGGATGATGACGTGTGGTTCGTGTGGTTGAGAAAGGATGATTGGGAAAAATCCAAAGAGGACTGGAAAGAAGCACCGTTTATGGAAACGGAAAAATCGAAAGACGATAAAAAGGACAAAGATTCAATTTTAAAAATTGAAATCGATTTTGATATGATTCACCGACGGATTGAGCAAGTGACTTCAATGCCCGGTGATGAACGAAATGCATTGTTCTCCGAAGACGGGGAAACGGTATATTTCAACGGACAGGAGGGAGGACAGAATAAATTTTTTTCGGTCAAATGGGATGGTAGCGAGTTGAAATCCATTGCGGATCACCCCCTGGGGCAGCCTACGCTTTCGAAAGACGGGAAGAAGATTTATTATGTCTCCAGAGGCCAAATGAGGCAATTCCTTATTGATTCAAAGAAATCGGAAACCATCCCATTCCAGGGAAGGAAAAAGATGGATTACGAGGCCGAACGCAACCAGATATTTGAAGAGCTGTGGAGGGAATTGAATGACCGCTTTTATGACCCTCAATTCCATGGTCGGGATTGGAAAGGTCTGAAGGAGAAGTACAAACCCTGGGCGTTGAAAGCCTCCACCGCGCAGGATTTTCGAGACATGGTCAATGCTATGCTCGGTCAGCTCAATGCCAGTCATATGGGACTGTATGGATCCAATCCGGAAGATATCGAACGAATTTCCACCGGACGGCTGGGTATCGAAATCAAACCCATTGCAGAGGGCGTGGAGGTGCTGCACGTGGTCCCCCACAGTCCTGCCGACCGGGCGGAAAGTCGTTTGATGGCGGGCGATGTCATACGGGCAGTCAATGGTCAGGAGGTCAATCAGGACATCAATTTTTGGTCGCTACTGATGGAAAAAGAAAATAACCGCGTGTGGCTTAGCGTGGACCGGGGTGGGGAATTGAAAGACATTTACATTCGAACCAGCAGTTCGATCGGTACTCAATTGTATGAAGAATGGGTCGAAGAACGACGCCGGTTGACCCAGCGATATTCGGATGGACGTTTGGGATATATCCATATTCAGGGGATGAATTGGCCGAGTTTTGAAGCTTTTGAGCGGGAATTGACCGCGTCGGGGTATGGCAAGGAAGGATTGGTGATTGATGTCCGGTACAACGGGGGTGGATGGACCACCGATATGCTGATGACGGTATTGCTGGTTCAGCAGCATGCCTATACGGTCCCACGGGGAGCCACTGATGATTTGAGCAACCACACCCGGTTTCAAAATCATTACCCGTTCGGTGAACGATTACCGCTATCAGCCTGGACGCTTCCGGCTGCCGCCATTTGTAATCATTCTTCGTATTCCAATGCTGAAATTTTTTCCCATGCCTTCAAAACGCTCGATCGGGGTCCGCTCATCGGGGAACCGACTTTTGGCGCTGTCATTTCGACCGGTGCCCATACGCTCATGGATGGTTCCTACGTTCGAATGCCGTTCCGGGGATGGTTCGTAAAGGCCACAGAGGAGAATATGGAAACAACCCCAGCGATGCCGAATCATGTTGTTCTCAACCCGCCAGGTGTAAAAGCCCAGGGGGAAGATCCACAGTTGGAAAAGGCGGTGGAGGTACTCCTGGATAGTCTCGACTAAACCCCCTAAAACCCATCCGTCCTGAAAGAAGGTGCCGGCAATTGCTGCATATTATATAAGGTGGTTTCCGGGCAATTGGAAAATCCGTACCGCACGACCTGGGGATCTCCTACTTCGTCAGACCACACGGTGATTTTGGAATCTCTTCCCAACGCGGCTTGTGCGTTTTTGAAATCACCATCTTCACCGGCGATCTCAAATCCTTTCAAAGGCTGGCCAAAGGTGGCGAATCCCCCCTGAGCATGGTCAAATCTCAAAACAATTTTATGGTCATCTGTTTTTTCCATGGATTTGTAGATTGGACCGCTATATTGGAATCCTTCCAACCCATATGTTTGGGATAATGCCCAAAGGGCAAGCCTTCGCCCCACGTCTTTCTTATTGCCCGGGTGGATATTGGTGCAATTTCCAATATCCATGGTTCCGGCCATACCTGTGTTGGGCAAATTCAACATGGTTTTGAGCTGTGCCTCACGCAGAAATGCAGAATTGCGGTTGCCATAGTTGTATGGTGCGATTTCGACGAAGTAAAATGGCATATTGTCATTCTTGAAATCCTTTCGCCATTGGGTGATCATGTCGGAGAACAGCTTAGCATACTCGTCCGCGTTGCCCACGTTGGATTCACCCTGGTACCAGAGAAAACCTTTGGCCGTGAATGGGATCAGGGGCT
>CALGAA010000286.1 GCA_937952445.1 uncultured Bacteroidota bacterium
TATGACGAGGTTATTTTTTGTCCTATCGAAGAAGTGACCGAATGCAGTCTCGTCGTTAAGACGAGGCCAAAGGTCTGGTAGACCTTTGATGAGGGAACCGAGGATCCCTATCCGAGGGTGGGAAGGCATAGCCGTAGCTACATAAGGCTTTAGATGATGAAGATAGGGCGAAAAAGAATCCGTCAGATGTGTCACGAATTTAGTGACCGGTGTACTAGGGCGCCTTTGCAGAGGGCTGCTTTTTTGGTTCCTTTTTTTCAGCAAAAAAAGGAACAAAACCAATTTCATTTTTCCATTTCCAGATTGCTTTTATTGCCCCCGCGCAAACGATCCCGCAATTTCATAAACCAAGCCCCAATCCGGTCAAAATCAAGGGCTAATTTTGAATCTCTGACAGCTTTGTATACCAAAAACAAGCTGACCGGCAATAGAATAAAAACCGGCAAATACGCTGCCAGAATAGGAGATAACCGTCCACCTTCCGACGTTTTCCGGAACAAAATGGTCATCATGATAAAAATGACGAAAAAGACGATTGAGATCAACAATGAATACCCAAAGCCCCCCTTCCGTACGATCGACCCCATAGCGCCTCCGATCAAAACGAACAAAATACATGATACCGCCAGGGCGTATTTAAAATGCAACTCATACGTAGATTTGATCACCTTTTTGTTGTCGCTGGCCAGTTGTTTGGAACGATACGAAATTTGGTCCTTCATCGATTGAATATTGCTGCGCAAGGTACTGGCCATATCCGAATTCTTGATACCGGGCAGTTGATCGATGAGCATTGTATCTTTGGAAAGGCCCATCAAAAATTCCGGCGTGAGTTTTTCCCATGAAAACACCTCCGGACCCAGGCTTTCATCCCGGGGAACATTGATGGTCCGATTGGGGACAATGATTGAACTTGATGTATCCTCCGCCAGATTCGAATCTACCTCCTCTTCCACTTCTGCGGTCTCCTCCGTTAATGTATCCACTACCACCGTTTTTGAATCCACCTGGCTTAAACTATCTTTTTTGAGTGCCTCAAGGCGTTGTCGTTCTTCGAGTATGGAAGACCGTATAAAAGGCAGTTCGTACACCATTTGCAGATCCACCCGATCCAGCATTTCGGTCATTCTCAGTTTGGTTGAGTCAATGGTTTCCCGAAGTTGCTGGGTATTCATGGTCGACTCATGGTTTTTGAAATAATTTTCGTTCGTACTTTTGAGCTGAAAATCAGATAAATCGAAAACTTTTTGGTATTTATCAAAATGAGTGACCATAAAAGGTTCGTTGGAGGTATTCGAACGATTGTAGCGCTTGACCTCCTGATACTGATGTCCGTTTTCCAATTCCATTACAAAAGCCGATTCATCGGGGGTGACGACCATTTTTCCTTTTTCCGCAATGATGATGTTGGATCCCCCGGTTCTGTTGGAACTGTAATCGTAAAGGATGACTTCTTCGATATAAGAACCGTCGCTGCCTTTTTTGCCCACGCGGATTCCGTACCCTTCAAAATCTGTGTTGAATATGCCTTCCTTGATGTTCAGGGTAGGCTTTTTGGAAGACATATCAAACAATCGGCTTCTGGCTTTGACATTGGCCACAGGAATGATATATTCGGAGGAGACAAATGAAAAAATAGCGACTATAAATGAAAACACGAGGGCGGGATACAGCATACGTTGGTATGAAATTCCTGCGGATTTGATCGATGCGAGTTCGTACCGTTCACCCAAAGCCCCGTACACCATCACGCTGGCAATCAGAATGCTGATCGGTAGCGCCAGAGGGATAAAGGTCAGGGATAAGTAAAAGATAAACTCCATGATCACAAAAATTCCCACGCCTTTTCCGGCTATATTGTCGATGTACAGAAACATAAACTGCATCATCAAAACAAAAGCCGAAATGAGGAAAGACAAGATGAAAACGGGTAGGATTTCAAATAATATGAGCCTATCTAATTTTTTCAATGAATGTTTGTCTTACTTTTGTAACAAAATTAAGCGATAATTCGTCAAACCAATGAACTACCATCAAGTTTTTAATGACGAGGTTTTTCCACTCAGCGATAAACTGTATCGCTTTTCTCTCAGTATCGTTCGTAAGAACGATATTGCGGAGGATGTGGTTCAGGAAATACTGATAAAAGTCTGGGAAAAACGTGAGGATTGGAAGAATTGGCGAAATATGGATGCCATGCTGTTTACGATGACGAAAAACCTTTCGCTGGACAAATTAAAAAACAAGAACAATCAATTGTATACCATCCCTGAGGGTTACGATACAGAATCCGACAGCGCCGGGCCGGTCCAGAGGGTGATCAGCCGGGACGTCGAACGAATTATCGATAAAGCCATTGCAACCTTGAACGAAGTTCAAAGAATGGTGATTCATCTTCGGGACGTCGAAGGATATACCTATCAGGAAATCGCGGATAAGACAGATCTGACGATGGCGCAGGTCAAAGTAAACCTTCATCGAGGTCGGTTGGAATTACGGAAAAAGCTGCAAAATCAGTTGTAAAATGGAAAACAAAGACCTGGACATCCTGGTGCAGAAATATGTGGAGGCGCAGACAACTACGGAGGAGGAACTGGTTCTAAAATCTGCGTTAGCCGAGAGGAAAGACGAATACGATGACCTTCAGGCACTTTTTGGATATTTTTCACAACAAAAATCGATCAAAACACCTCAATTTGTCAATCCGGCATTTCAGGAATCCACACCTGTAAAAAGGAAGGTGATCTCCATGCAGTGGGTCGCTGCAGCAGCAGCTATTGCTATCATGGTTGTTGCCTTTTTCTATTTCAATCAATCCAATGCCGTGACATCTGCCGACACTTTCACGGATCCCCAACTTGCAGCGGAAAATGCCCTCAAAGCATTGGAAATATTATCTTCCGAGATCAATAGGGGCCAAAGCATCGCGGCGGACCAACTAAAAGAATTCGAAAACCTCAACAAGTATCTCAACATATTTTAGAAAATTCATAATTGCCCATCGATATGAAAAACTTTGTTCTCAATTTGATTTTTATGTTTGCTGTTTTGAGTCCTGCTATTTCCCAAACCGGAAGTCTGGACACCTATTTCAGCAAATACCAGGACGACGAAACTTTTACCGTTGTCAACATTAGTTCGAGTATGTTCGCAGCGATCGCCGGTCTGGAATCTGATTCGATCGACCCGGAAGCCAAAGCCATTCTGGACAACATTACCGGGATGAAAATCCTGACCAAACAATCCAATGGAGAAACTTATTTCAATGAGGTTCTTAATCTGATCAAATCCAAGGGACTGGAAGAAATGATGTCGATCAAAGAAAAAGGAGCCAACATGAGAATTTATGGCAAAAGTGATGGGTCTAAGTACCTGAAAGAGGTTGTTTTGCTGAGAGGTGATAAGGACAATTTCGTTCTGATGCAGGTTCAGGGGAAATTGTCAATCGAACAACTCAGTCAATTAAGCAGGACTTTGAACAATTAAAACCTCCTTTCCAAATAGAGTCGGTATTTCTTAGTGAAAACCTGAAAAAAATCAGATATTTATCACACTTGAGGATATTTGATTATTTTTCACATTCATATTAATGCCGGTTTAATGGAATATCAATTTCTGGAATCAAAGATCGAAAATCGGGTCCTGTTGATCACACTGTCGCGGGAAGATCAATTGAACGCCCTGAACAATGCGATGATCCGCGAATTGCGCACGATACTGGAATCGGTCGAAAAGGAAAAATTAGACGTAAAAGGGGTCATCATCACGGGAAAGGGAGATAAAGCCTTTGCGGCTGGTGCTGACATCAAAGAACTGATAAGTCTGGGTGTCGATGACGCCTATGTGCTGTCACAGGAAGGTCATGCCACCTTCGACATGATCGAAGCTTTTCGTATTCCGGTTATTGCGGCGATAAACGGATATGCCCTGGGAGGAGGATTTGAGGTGGCTCTTTCGTGTCACATTCGGGTGGGCTCTGTTGTGGCTAAATTGGGCTTACCGGAAAGCAAACTCGGCCTGATTCCAGGCTATGGTGGAACCCAGCGATTAACTCGGTTGGTCGGGCGGGCCAAAGCGATTGAACTCATGTGTTCAGGAGAGATGATCGATGCATCCCAAGCCCTGGAACTCGGCATCCTCAGCTATGTCACACCGTCCGGAGAAACGGTGCAAAAAAGCATGGAAATCATCGATAAAATGACCCAAAACTCTCCGGAATCCACGAGTAAAATACTCGAGGCAACTTTGATGAATCTAACCTACCCGGAGGATGGGTACCGATTTGAACGGAAAACTTTTGCCGATATATTACAAACCAATAATGCGAGGGAAGGCATTTCGGCATTTTTGGAAAAACGCAAGCCGAAATTTAAAACATAAAAATTTCCCCTCACTCCGACTTTTTAGGTCATTCCATACGTAAACCGCCATCCAGCCGAACCACGGTACCGTTGAGGTACGGATTTTGGATGATATGCATGACCATGTTGGCAAATTCCTCTGGATGACCCAGCCGTTTGGGAAATGGAATAGTGCTCTCCAGGGACTTTCTGACCTCGTTGCTAAAACTCGCCATCATAGGCGTATCAAAAATGCCTGGAGCGATGGCATTGACCCGGATGCCTGATCTGGCCAGTTCACGGGCCATCGGCAAAACCATAGCGGCTACCCCTCCTTTCGAAGCAGCATATGCAGCTTGACCAACCTGGCCCTCATAAGCAGCCGCACTCGAAGTGGCGATCAACACCCCGCGTTCCCCATCTTTTGTCCTGGCTTCATTTTCCCGGATGGAGGGAATGCAGGCGTTGAATACATGAAATGTTCCCGCCAGGTTGATTTCCAGTGTATTCATGAATACTTCCGGGGAATGCGATCCTTTTCGGGAACTATGCATCAATTGGGCTGGCGCCACCCCGGCACATGCAACAACTCCATGTAGACCCCCAAAATACTCCTTCCCTTCCTGCACACATTGGGCTACCTTCCGGGCATTTCTTACATCACACTCAAAGAATTTTATAAACTCAATTTCCTTAATATCAGGTTTCACCTCATCTATGGCATGGATATCCAGAGCGATAACCCGTCCCCCGTTTTGTACCAATTGAGTGAGAGTGGCATACCCCAAACCGGAAGATGCTCCCGAAACAACAAATACTTTTTCCCGAACCTCCATATGTTATGATTTTGATGCCATCAAATTACATCTCTTGATGAAAGTATAAAATATTTTAACGTCAACTCAATAATAGAGGTACTCTCAACGTTCAAACCAAAAAAAATTCGATGTCCAAAAGAAAATATACCTCTTTTTCCATGTGGACCCTGGCTGCGGTCGTTCTTCTATCAGTATCTGGCTGCAACCGGGGATACGGTTGTCCCTCAGAACTTGACCTTTTCGAAATTTTGTTCCGCCTGTTTTAACTCTACGGCCGTCAATCTTTTGTCTTTTTCTGATCCATTAGATGAATAGGAAATAAACGACCTGTTTAGAATTTCATTTATGGATTCTACAGCGAATGGCTTTTTTCTTATCTTACGCCATTTATTTGTTAAAGCCCCCCGTGGTTTTACCTTACAAGATTCTTATCGCACAATATGAGAAAATTAGCGCTTCATTGGCAGATCCTTCTGGGGATGGTTATCGGAGTCATTTTTGGTTACGTGGCTGTTTTACTTGGAGGAGAAGAATTCGTATCGGATTGGATTGACCCGTTTGGTGTCATTTTTATCAATTTACTCAAACTCATAGCTGTCCCGCTGATCATTTTTTCATTGTTGAACGGCATCGCTGACTTGAAGGACATAGCTAAACTATCATCCATGGGTGCCAGAACAATCGCGATTTATATAATAACAACAGTAGTCGCTATATCGGTGGGGCTGATCCTGGTCAACATTATTCAACCCGGCCAATCCATTGGGGAAGAAACCCGCGACAATTTACTTGAAAGTTATTCCGGCGATGCCAGTATCCGGATCGAACAAGCCCTCTCACAGAAAGAAAGCGGGCCATTACAGCCTCTGATCGATTTGATTCCGGAAAATATTTTCATGTCGGCCACTGACAATGGCAATATGCTCCAGGTCATCGTTGTCGTTATTTTATTTGGAATTGCACTCATCCTGGTTGATCCCCGCAAATCAGAACCCGTAATCGCAGTCATAGCAGGCGTTAACGAAGCCATACTCAAACTTATCGATATGATCATGCTGACTGCTCCATTTGGCGTATTTGCCCTTATGGCCTCTTTAGTGGTGGAAGCCCCCAATATAGATCTCTTCAAAGCACTCCTATGGTATGGTTTTACGGTGATTACAGGGTTGGCCATTTTGATCCTTATTTTTTACCCGATGCTCGTTAAAGTGTTTACACGAATTGGTTATACTTCGTTCTTTAAAGGTATTTCGCCTGCTCAGTTGTTGGCCTTTTCCACCAGTTCCAGTGCCGCGACACTACCCCTGACCATGGAAAGGGTAACGGAACATTTGGGCGTGGACGAGGAAGTATCCAGTTTTGTTTTACCCGTGGGTGCCACGATCAATATGGATGGTACCAGTTTGTACCAGGGGGTAGCCGCAGTTTTTATTGCTCAGGTCCTAAACATCGACTTAACCTTCATTGACCAGGTGACCATTGTCGGTACAGCTACCCTCGCCTCTATCGGTGCTGCAGCAGTGCCCGGAGCCGGTATGGTCATGCTTGTCATTGTACTCAATACGGTAGGAATTCCCGAAGCGGGACTGGCACTTATTTTTGCCGTAGACCGACCACTCGATATGTGTCGAACAATTGCGAATGTAACTGGAGATGCAACAGTGGCCATGATGGTAGGAAAATCCTTAGGTAAATTAAACGAGCCAGCTCCCAAAAACCTGGACGACTTTTACAATCCTTCGGGGAAGAATGCGTAATTAGGGTTTTAGGGGAGCGTGTGAACTTGTGTCTGAGTTCTCTGAAATGGTAGGTCGTCCGTGGCAACCTGTAAGGTATCCAGGAAGGAACTTGGGTGTTTTGGAGCCTGTGGAGGATGGCGGATTGAGCTGATGTTGGGAGAGCCCTAATTAAAAAAGGTTTTTCTTTCGAAATATGACCAGCAATAAAAGAGAAAGAGAGATGGAAAACACCACGATGATTCCAAACCCATATGGACTATCTTCAAAAGGAAGGCCTTTCACATTCATACCGTAAAAGGAGGCAATCAATGTAGGCAACATCAGTACAACGGTAATGATCGTCAACCGATTGACAAATAGATTAAGGTTGTTGGAAATGATGGAGGCGTAGGCTTCCATCGTTCCGTTGAGAATATTTGTGTGGATGTTGGCCATGTCAAGTGCCTGGGAATTGTCGATAATGACGTCTTCAAACAAATCCATCAAATCTTCGTCATTTCCCAATTGAAGAAAATCGGTCCTTTTCATTTTCATTTTCAGCAATTCATTGGAGCTCAAGGAACTGACAAAATACACCAGGCTTTTTTCAATCCGCAGTAGCTGCTTCAAATCCGAACTTTGACTACTATTGTACAACTCGGACTCGATCAAATGTCGCTTCAAATTGAGCCTTTTCAAACAAGCCAGGAAACGCAGCACGATCTGTTCAAAAATCCTAAGCACCATCAATTCAGGTTGATCCGGGGTCCACGATTTGACCCGCGAATCTAAGAATTGCTGGATTACGGGGTTCTCCTGCCCGGAAATGGTAATGATGTTATTTTCCGTCAAAATAATGCCAATCGGCGCGGTGGTATAGATCGCTTCGTTTTCCTGTTCCTTCTCATTGAGAATGGGGGTATTAACCAGGATGAGACGTGCGTTTTCTTCCCTTTCATATCTGGACCGCTCATCGATGTCCAGAGCGTCGGTCATAAAATCACTGGGAATATCAAAAAAATCGGCCAGATCCTGGAGTTCATTGGGTTCAAATGGTGGCTTGATATTAATCCAACATCCAGGCTGGAGTTGGTCCTGTTCGATGACCTTCCCGTTTACTTTCAAGAGATATTGAATCATGACTCGGAGGTTCCATTTGAATGAACTATTTATCTGACCTGCAATATTAAAACAACTGGCAGCTATTACAAAACATCGACCAACTTCTTTCGGGTAGCTTTTGTAATTACTACAAAAACAACGCCAATAAATTTTGACGACTTCTTTGAGGTAGGTTCTCCCCATTTCACTTTTCGCTACATCATGAGGGGATTTCAAATATCCATCCTTCAATTTTTTATATACAAAGGCTTCACAAGGGTTATATGGTATTAGGAATTAAAAAGTGTGCTTCAGAGCATTCCGATGAATTTGTCAGCCCTGTACAGATGACTGTATGAGGGGTAGGGAGAGTTCACGAGAGAGCATGCACATGCCCACGAATCAAGCAAAACGAAGCGTGCGGGAAGGTCTGATCCGCGAAATCACCAGCGCCGGAAGAAACATGAACACCAGACATACGATCAAAACAATGCCGTTGATTAAAAGGATAAACCCAAAATTGAATTCGATCGGAACATGGCTGATGTAGTACTCTGCCTCGTTCAGGGTGATTAATTGAAATTTTTGCTGTAAAAAGCCCAACAGGAGCGCGACACCATTGCCGATGACAATTCCAAAGAACAAAATCCGACCAGCGAGAAGGATAAATATCCGCCGAACGTGCTGGTTCGTCGCCCCCAATGCCTTGAGTAGTCCGATCAATTGAACTTTTTCCATGACTAAGATAAAAAACACCGTAATCATATTGATTATACTCACAATCATCAGCAGAACCATAATGAGGGTTTCATTCGTTTCCTGCATATACACCCATTCAAATATATTGGGAAAAAGCTCTTCGATACTAAAATTGAAAAATTTCGAAGGCACGACGTGTTGGTACAAATAATCGTTGTACAATTCAATGTCCTCATTGTTCCTTAGGCTGATTTCATAAGACGTGAACATTCCGGGATCAAAACCCAATATGCCCCGAATATCCTCAGTACGTACAAAGATGATTTTATCATCGTACTCCATGACCCCGGTATTGTAGATCGCCTGAACCCGAAAACGCCGGGGAAATTGTTGTTCGTCTTTGATGAAATACAATATTAACTGATCTCCGACCTGTGCATCGATCCTTTTCTGGATAGATCTGGACAATATTACAGAACGATCCTCCCTTCGAAAAGAATCCAGTGAACCGTCAATTATATACCGGGACATGACATCGTAACGATACGTAGAATCTACTGACCGGGTGATCGCACCTTCCAGTACCCCATCGTGCTGGATAATGACAGGATACTGGATGATGCCATTGATTGACTCCACTGGACCGGAAGCCCCCATACTTCTTAAGTCAAGGGCTTCAATTTCTTCAATCAGCGCATCTTCCAGCTGGATTTGATCCGTTTCGAAAAATTTATTAGTATATCCGTTACTGATGTGAATATGCCCCCAAAAGTCATAAATTTTCTGGGTAATCTGATTCTGAAAGCCATTGGTGATGGCATTGGCCAAAATCATGATGGTAATGCTGAGGGCTATGGACACCATGGCCAGGCCAAGCATAAATCTGGTAAATCCGGCCCCCTGGCCAAAACCTATTTTCCGAGCTATATACCAAATGGACTTCATAGAAACCATGTGCAATTTGGTGAATTAAATAGATTTTGACGAATTATACTTATTATTGTTTCAAATTTTGAAACAGGTAAAAAAATTGAATGAATTTTATTGAAGAACTTCGGTGGCGGGGCATGATTCACGACATGACCCCCGGATTGGAAGACCACCTCAGGGACAATCAAATCAAAGGATATATTGGGTTTGATCCTACTGCACCTTCACTCACGATCGGCAATTATGTCCAAATAATGTTGCTGACCCTATTCCAGCGTCACGGGCATACCCCGGTCGTATTGATGGGGGGTGCTACGGGTCGGATAGGTGATCCATCTTTCAAGGATACGGAACGGGAATTGAAATCAGAAGATGAAATTCAAAAGAATCTGGAACATCAGGAAAGACAATTTCGAAGCCTGCTCAATTTTGAATCCGGTATCAACAAGGCTATAATGCTCAATAACTATGAGTTTTATCATGAAATGAAAGTCCTTGATTTCCTGCGTGACGTGGGCAAAACCCTGACCGTCAATTACATGATGTCGAAAGAAAGCGTCAAAAAACGGATCGAAACCGGACTTTCCTTTACAGAATTCAGTTACCAGTTGTTGCAAGGATATGACTTCCAGGTATTACTGGAAAAATACGGGGTCACCCTGCAGATGGGTGGATCCGACCAATGGGGAAACATAACAGCAGGAACGGAATTTATCCGGCGCAATACTGGCCAAAAGGCCTATGCACTAACCTCTCCCCTATTAGTTAAGGCCGATGGAACCAAATTTGGCAAATCGACAGAAGGGAACATTTGGCTGGATCCGAATCTGACAAGTCCGTATCAGTTTTACCAGTTTTGGATCAATGGGGACGATCGGGATACTCATCGATTTATCAAAATATTTTCGCTGAAACCGGTCGGGGAACTGGAAGCCTGGTTAAAAGAAGAATCTGACCCCAGAATTCTGAAAAAGGAACTGGCGGAGGAATTAACCATTCGTATTCACGGCCGGGATGAATTTGAGTCGGTACTCAAAGTGTCCGAACTACTGTTCAACCCTAAAATTAATCAGGAATTTGTCCGAAGCTTATCCGAAAAAGAATTGCAACGGATCGCTGCCGAAATACCGACATTTTCTATTCCCCGATCAATGGTAGAAGGCAGAACTTTCGTTGATGTAGCCGTTGGTCCGGACAGGGTGTTCAGCAGCAATGGGGAAGCACGACGAGCGATTAAAGGGAACGCAGTGTCCGTCAACAAGGAGAAAATCGGGGATTTTGAATACCAAATCCAGGCAGATGATCTTTTGTTTGGAAAATATATTTTGCTGGAGAATGGCAAAAAGAATAAATTCATTGTTCAAGTAGAGAACTAATCACCCCCGATGGCGAAAATCAACCGTAAGAAATTTTTACAATCAGCCGCAGCAATCACGGCTGGATCCCTGATAATCCCGGCTTGTACCAGCGGAGATACTTCGCAAAATATCGAAAACCCTGCCATCATTACCAATAAAAAGTTTAGATGGTACATGGTCACCACCTGGCCGCCCAATTTCCCCATCATTGGAACGGCTTGTAACAGATTTGCCCAAAAAGTCTTGGAGATGTCCGGGGGACAACTCGAAATCAAAGTATATGGGGCCGATGAATTGATCCCTGCGCTTGAAGTATTTGAAGCGGTCAGTTCCGGTACAGCTCAGGCAGGGCACGGAGCTGCTTATTACTGGACAGGGAAAGTGCCGGCAGCACAGTTTTTTACCACGGTTCCATTTGGTCTCAATGCGATGGAGCAAACAACCTGGATCAACCATGGTGGAGGCATCGAATTGTGGCGAAAAATTTACGAAAGGTACAATCTGCGACCTTACATCGGGGGCAATACGGGAGTCCAAATGGGCGGGTGGTTCAACAAAGAAATCAATTCTATACATGATTTTCGGTCATTAAAAATGCGCATTCCCGGTCTTGCGGGTCGAATTCTTAAAGAGGTCGGTGCTACTCCTGTCTTGGTAGCAGGTGGAGAAATATACACTAATCTGGAGCGGGGTGTAATCGATGCCATCGAGTGGCTGGGCCCGTTCCACGACCAATTGATGGGTTTCCAGGACATTGCGAAATACTACTACACTCCCGGATGGCATGAACCAGGCAGTAGCCTGGAAATCATGGTACACCAGGGGGCTTTCGATGAATTGCCATCGCACCTACAACAAATCGTGGATGTATGTGCTGGATACGTCAATGATTGGATGATGACCGAAATGATATACAAAAACGCGTTGGCATTGGACGAATTGAATCAAAACACAAAAATTGAAATTCGCCATTTCAGTAGTGAAACGTTAGCTGCGCTGAAAGAGGCCACTGATGACACTATTTCGGGAATGGCCGCATCCGATGCAGAGATTCGTGAAGTATACGATTCCTACCAAAATTTTAAAAGGATGATTAGATCTTATTCTGATGTGTCCGAAAAATTGTATTATACGCATTTGCAATAATAGGAGACATGGTCCATTAAATTAGAAATATGAAATACCCGCCATTTTATCGTAGTCTCAACATCACAGGGTTGATATTTTTATTATGTGGATCGATGATTAATTGCCAAAACGAGAAAAATAATTCCGAAAATCAATCAAAGAACAATCAACACACCATGAACACCGAAAAATTGTTTATTGGCACTTACACCGGAGAGGGTCCGGACGAGTCAAAAGGGATTTATCTGGTGACGCGGAATATCGAAACCGGGAAGTTAACGTTTGATTCCTTATTAGTTGAAGTAGAAAACCCCACTTTTCAAGCAATATCTCCGGACGGCCGATTTCTTTTTACCGTCAGTGAAACGGCCAATAAGGGTGGTAGCGTATACTCCTACGCCATCCAACCCGATCGGTCATTGAAAACCATCAATTCCCAACCCACCCTGGGTCGATCTGCTTGTCACGTTTCAGTAAACGACGATCAAACCATGCTTTTTGTGGCGAATTATACGAGCGGGGTGTTTACTTATTATCACCTCAGCCCGGATGGAACCATTAGTGAGCCTGTGGAACATTATGAATACGAAGGGTCAGGTCCCCATCCCAATCAAAATAAATCGCACCCGCATCAGGCGATGATTTCACCAGATCAAAAATACGTATACGTGCCGGATCTGGGAACGGACCAGATCCATATGTATGTAATCCAACCGTATACCGGAAAATTGGAAGCGCTGGACCCCGCATCGTTTCATTTACCACCCGGATCCGGACCTCGACATATGACATTTCACCCAACCCTACCCGTCGCGTATGTGATTAATGAACTTAACAATACCATCCAGGCAATGAAATACGATGAATCTACCGGCCAGTTAACCGCGATTGAATTGTATTCCACGCTTCCGGATGATTTTGACGACGTAAGTTATTGCGCTGACATTCATATTTCCCCTGATGGTCAATTTTTGTATGGATCCAATCGCGGGCACAATAGTCTGGTTATATTTCGGATACTTTCCGATTCGGGTCAGTTGGAGCGGGTAGGTTTTGCCCCTGTCCATGGAGATTGGCCTCGCAATTTTCACATCAGTGAAGATGGACGTTTCGTGTATGTGGGAAATCAAAAATCCGGGAATATTTCGATTTTTTCACGGGATAATGAAAGCGGTAAACTCAGCCTGGTAGATTCGACATTTGGGAATACGTACGCTCCGGTGTGCATTACCAAAGCCTGGTAATGTGCTGTGGATGTTTACCTGTGATACCTATGATATGGAGGTCAGAAACGAGTCTTCGGCATACGGTCGATGGCCAATTTTATTGTAAAAATACCACCCCCACCGTATAACAGACACAGCATACCAGAGGAAAAACCAATGCAAGATTTTGGCCCTGCTTCAATTTCTTCTATTTAGGGTATTATTGACTATGCCCCTCCTCGCTTCCCTCGTGCGGCGGATTGAAGAAAGGCAGTTGCCCGTCTTCATACATTTTCTTCCCTACGCTGATAATAAAGGGTACTACCTGAACCGCCAGGCCAGACCAGTTAATCCGCGATAAAAGTCCGGAGCTATGAGAAGACCGGGTCTGCGGAGCATCGATGGACTGAGGTGGAATTTCTTCTTCGGAATTGAGATAATCGACCAGTTTTTTCACACCATACCCAGCCACTAATGCAATTCCTACCGGTATGAGGATTTTGTTGACGAGTACCATCTTTCCTTCCCGCTGAACCGAGTTCAGACTGTTTGTCGCGTGTTTTAATTGATCTTCAGATTCTCTTTTGAGCTTTTCCTTTTCATTTCTCAAATCGCTCAATGAATTGATTATAGTGCCCATATGTCTTCAAAATTTATTCATACAAATCTTTGAGAATCATATTGATGATCGGATTAGTAATCAACTGGCGTCGAAAAACCAGTACAACCCCGATCAGAACCAGGTATACCACGGTCACGATGCCAAATCCTATCCATAGAGAGCCAAAGTACATCGAAAGTCCTATCGCCAACGTGAGCGAGCCAAAGAAAATCACAAAAAATGCGAAAATCGCGAGGATAATCCGGCTGACCAGTTTTGACAAAAATTTACTGAGGAGCTCTGCAGTCTCCAACATTATAATCTGTTTCTTACTCTCAAAGAATTTACTGGCATATACACTCAATTGACCGAGTGCGTATAATAGATCGTCGAATTGTTTCATTCAATATGGTCCCAAATAAAAAAGAGGGTTTACCGTCCGATAAACCCTCATAAAATATTCGTTTATCCTTTATTGGATTCCAAAAGATCCTCTATTTCGGAGGCCTTTTGGTTAATGTGCATCCGGGCATCCTCAGCCCCTTTGCGATACGCATTCTCAGCCTTATTCATCACATTTTCCGTTTTGTTTTCCATCCGGGATAGTTTGTGTTTTACATTTTCACTGGCTTCTGCAATGACGTCCTTACTTTTCTCAATAGCTGAATCAAATCCTGATTTGAACTGATTGAGACTTTCCTTCGTTTTTGCTTCGGCTTGTTCGGCTAGTCGCGTAGCTTTTTCAGAGGTTTCTGCCCGTAGCTTTTTACCGCTTTCGGAATTCAGGTAATAACCGGCTGCTGCTCCGACTGCAGCTCCCAACAAAAACAAAATTCCTGATTTTCTTTTTTGTGCCATAGTGGTAAGATTTTAATTTTTAGTTTAATAATCGAGGTTGACAACTTTTCAAATAGACCATCGGCCTGCTATACCTTTCAACAGTTGGACAACCTGAATGTTCGCATTTTAATCAAACTACTTTGTAGCTTGAAGAACTCATTGCCATAATATAAAAATAATAACGAAGAAAAGCTAATTAACTACGTCTGTTTATTGTTAAATAAGGATTAAACCGCCAAAAAAGGGAAAAATCAACGTAAATAGGGGACCATTTGTAACTGCAAATCCAGGGCAGCTTCCCGGGCATCGGATGCGAAGTCCACCCCGTTTCCGGCGTATATAATGCCTCTGGAACTGTTGATTAGCAAGTTGCATTCACCGGGCACGTATGCAGCTTCCATAACATCAGAGACTTTTCCACCCTGAGCCCCCACGCCCGGGATGAGTAGAAAATGACGGGGTATGGTACGACGGATTTCAGCTAATTGTGTAGGATGGGTAGCACCGACGACGTACATCATCCGATCCGGTCCCGACCAATCCTGAGATATCCGGATCACTTTCTGATACAGTTTTTCTCCAGAATCGTCAGTATGGTGTTGGAAATCGGCAGACCCTTTATTGGAAGTTAATGCCAGCACGATCACCCATTTACCGGGATAGTCCAGAAAGGGTTGGACGCTATCGACGCCCATATAGGGAGATACTGTGATGGAATCAAAATCATGCTGCTGGAAGAAAGTATGCGCATACATCCGGGACGTATTGCCAATATCGCCGCGCTTGGCGTCTGCAATGGTAAAAATATCGTCCGGAATATAATCTAACGTCCGGGCGAGGGATTGCCAGCCTGCAATGCCCCTGGATTCATAAAATGCAATGTTGAGTTTGTAACAGACGCAAAGATCGCTGGTCTGATCGATAATTTGCTTATTGAATTCAAAAACCGGATCTTCAAATTGATCGATCAAATGAGGGGGTATGCGCTCAATATCCACATCCAGCCCAATGGCCAGACAAGATTTCTTGAGATCAATCTGATGGGAGAGTTCTTCTTTGGTCATGCAATATTGGCACCATTGATGGCGACTATAGCTTTGATTTGAGGAACTTTGGAAATAATAGAACGTTCAATTCCTGCTTTCATCGTCATCGCTGACATGGAACACCACTCACAATTGCCCAACCATTTCACATGCACTGTCAGATCATCCGAAATCTCCACGACTTCCACATCTCCTCCATCGGCCCGCAAATGGGGACGCACGGAGTCCAGGGCATCCTCGACCTGCTGCATTAATTCCTCTTTATTCATTCCGTTTGATTTGAATGTAAAATTACGACTTTATTTTGACTATCTGGGTAGGATCAGCTTGCTTATTTCTCAATTTGGTATAGTATACAAACCGTTCGATGATATTGTTTAGATGGCTGGCTACAATCTCATCTTCGCTCATCCACGCCGGTTTCCCTTTATCGGCCAATTCGCCCACCTTTGCCACCAAAGGCAGCTGACCCAACAATGGAACTTCCAAATACGAAGCCAGCTTTTTTCCTCCGCCCTTGCCAAAGAGGTAATACTTGTTTTCAGGTAATTCCTCTGGACTAAACCAGGACATATTTTCCACCACCCCGAGAATTGGAACATTGATGCTATCGAGTCGAAACATATTAGCGGCCTTAATCGCATCGTCCACAGCTACCTCCTGCGGAGTCGTCACCATGACAGCCCCCGTTACCGGAGCAGTCTGAACCATAGTCAACTGAATATCCCCCGTACTGGGTGGCAAATCGATAATCAAATAATCAAGTTCCGGCCACATCACATCGTTCAGAAATTGCTTAATCACACCAGACAGGCGGGGTCCTCGCAGAACAACGGCCTGTTCCGGATCCAGGATAAATCCGATCGACATCAATGAAATGTCATATGCGGTCAATGGAACGGGGCGTTGACGTCAGTGGATCTCCTTCACCCGCGGCCGCTTATTTTTCAATCCAAACATCGTCGGTATAGACGGACCATACAGATCTGCATCGAGTAAACCCACTTCGTACCCTTTCCCCTGAAGACCTGCCGCGAGGTTGGCAGCCACAGTCGATTTACCTACCCCCCCTTTCCCGGACGCTACTGCGATAATATTTTTGATGTGCGGATAAGGATTGGCCGGCTTGGGTGCCTGATTTTCAAAATGTATATTGACGTTGGCATTCGGGACCACTTCGTACAAAGCTTCCAAAATGGTGAAGTTCAACTTATTTTTGATCTCCGGATCCAGGTTATTGTACGCAAGCACAATATTGACATCCTGATCCTTGATCTGAATCTGTTGAAGGTGGGACGATTTCAGGATGGGCTGACCGTTCACAGGATCCTGGATCTTCGATAACGTTTCTTTGATTAGATTTTCATTCATATCCTCTGATGTTTTGTAAATTTGCTCCTTGTGTACTAACAAAACTAACGCATCTTCGTTTATAAAAAGAAGGTCTTCATTCCAATTAATGTACATTTGCCTGATATATGAAAGTTTACCGTTCAATTCACGCATTTCAAAAAACCCGCATACCCAATTCCGTCATTACCTTTGGGTCATTTGACGGAGTGCATCTGGGTCATGCTTTTATTTTTGAAAGGATGGCTGAATATGCACGATCCATCAACGGTGAGACCGTGGTCACGACCTTTCACCCCCACCCCCGGAAGGTGGTTTACCCCAATGACCGGACGTTGAAACTGTTGACTCCGATCGAAGAAAAAATTGAACTTCTCCAAAAACAGCCGATTGATCATTTGGTGATCATTCCATTTTCAATCGAATTTTCGCAAATGTCTCCCAACGAATACATCGAATCGTTTATCGAACGCTATTATTCACCACATACCATTATGATTGGATACGACCACCGGTTTGGCCTCAATCGGTCCGGCGACATCAATACCCTTCTGCCTTATCAGGAAAAAGGACGATTCCTGGTGGACGAAATTCCGCAGAAAAAAGTCGATGACATGAAAATTAGTTCGACTTTGATTCGACGGGCGGTAAGCAACTGTGATATTACAGAAGCCAATACGATGTTGGGATATCCATACACCCTCAAAGGGCGAGTGGTTCACGGTGAAAAAATGGGGGAAAAAATCGGTTTTCGAACGGCTAACGTTGCATTGGCAGACGATGAAAAATTAATCCCGGGCAACGGCATTTACGCGGTCCATGTATACGTGCTGCAACAGCAATATCAGGGGATGCTTTACATCGGCACGAATTCCACTTTGATGTCCGGAGGGGAATTGTCGGTCGAAGTCCATATATTTGATTTCGAAAAAGACATTTACCACGAAGAAATTACGATCGAACTGGTCGCATTTGTTCGCGATGACGCCACCTTCAACTCAGTAGAAGAATTAACCGAACACATCCAGGCAGATCAGAGAATGACGCTGAAATTATTAGATGAGAAAAACGCTAAAATACAATCTTAAAGTTGCAGTAGTTATTCTCAACTACAACGGGCTGGAACACCTTCAAAATTACCTAAATTCAATCATTAAACACCTCCCGGAGTTTGCAAAACTATATGTCGCAGACAACGGAAGTACGGATGAATCTCTGGAATTTCTGCGGCGGTATGAAAAGGATTTGACCGTACTGGAGCTAAAACACAACACCGGGTACGCAGGGGGGTACAACAACGCTTTGGGGCAAATAGAGGCGGAGTATTATTATCTGATAAATTCCGATGTGGAATTCCTCGAAGAAGGACTCAGTGCGATGGTGGATTTTCTGGATCATAATCCATCCTTTGTCGCTTGCCAGCCCAAGATCCGTTCCCTGACGCGACCCCATGAATTTGAGTACGCCGGAGCAGCAGGTGGATGGTTGGATCAACTGGGCTATCCTCTGTGCCGCGGTCGCATCCTGGGGACGAACGAAGAAGATCACGGCCAATACGATCAAATTTCAAAAATATTCTGGGCAACGGGCGCAGCCCTGCTGGTGAGGTCCGAAGATTTCCATTTCGTCGGCGGCTTTGATGCTGATTTTTTCGCTCACATGGAAGAAATCGATCTTTCCTGGCGTTTACAAAGAATTGGAAAGCATATTGCGGTTGTCCCACAGTCGGTGGTTTACCATCTCGGCGGAGGAACATTGGATTATTCAAGCCCCAGAAAAACGTTTTTGAACTTCAGAAACAGTCTTTATATTTTAGTCAAAAACGAGCGGGGTCACTTGTTGCCGGCATTGCTGCTGAGCCGATTGATTTTGGACGGAGTAGCAGCCATTCGATTTATTTTGCAAGGAGATTTCGGCAATTTTAAGGCGATTTGGAAAGCTCATATGCATCTGTACCGTCGATTCGGGAAAATGTGGAAAAAACGGAAAAATTTTCTTAGATTACTAAATGAGCATGGGATCGACGAACGAATTGCCCTTGATGGCCGTTATCGTGGATGCATTGTGTGGGATTATTATATCATGGGGAAAAGAAAATTCAGTGAACTCAATATCAATGAGCAAAGAGAAAAACAGTTATCGGGTGATTTTTGAGCACTCCCAATACGTGGTGGTTTCAAAAGCAGCAGGGGTGTTGTCCGTACCTGAACGATTCTCCAATGAAATCAGTCTAAAACGTATGCTGCGGGACCGATACGGAGAAATTTATACCGTTCACCGGCTGGACCAGGGTACTTCGGGATTAATCCTCTACGCCCGCAATCTGGAAGCACACAGCGTACTCAATCAAATGTTTGAAGAACGGAAAGTTACCAAAAAGTATCTGGGCATTGTCGAAGGACGCTTACGGGAAAAATCGGGAACCATCGATGCCCCGATCCTGAAATTACCCGGGCAAAACAGGGTAGTCATACACAAACAGGGTAAGGAATCAAAAACAAGCTATGAAGTGCTGAAGCAATTTGGCTCGCACGCGCTTCTCTCCCTTGATCTTCACACCGGTCGGACCCACCAGATCCGAATTCACCTCAACCATTTGGGACATCCTTTGATGGTTGACCCCGTTTATGGCCGGCACGAAGAATTTTTAGTATCTTCCGTGAAGGGTAAAAACAAATTCAATCTTGAAAAAGGAACCGTTGAACGTCCGTTACTGACCCGAACGCCGCTCCATGCAGAACAATTATCATTTGAAGACCCGTTTGATCAGAAAAAACGACATTTTACCGCCCCGATACCCAAAGATATGCGTGCCACAATCAATCAATTGAGCAAGTGGGATACCTGACGTTTAAAACTTAGCGATACAATGGCTGAGGAAAAAAATAAAGAGAAAAATTCGTTGACCTGGAAGGATTTCCTGCCCATTATATTGGCTATTCCATTGGCCATATTGGTTAAAATCTTTATTCTGACCTCGTATCATGTTCCGACTGCTTCGATGGCGCCAACGATTATACCCGGCGACCATATATTGGTGGAAAAATGGATCCTTGGCCCCCGGTTTTACATCAATGATCACGTATACCGCTTACCTGGAATCCGTTCGGTCCGGCGGGGTGATATCCTCGTGTTTAATGTCCCCAAAGAAGACAGTATTTTTCGGAGTCATCCGCAGGTCAACTATTACAACTGGAAACACAGTCATGCAGGTTTAGCCGCCTCCGAATCCAACAGGGATAGCTTTCAGTTTATGCCCATCCCGGGTCGCACCCCTTTCGTCAAACGAATCGTGGGGATGCCTGGTGACGAAATCCAATATCATCATCACCGAATTCTGATTAACGGGATGCCAGAGACACCGCAGCCGGGTTGCATCCAACATTTCGTCATCAAATTTGAGGATCTGGGTGATTTCGATCGGTATAAGGACACCTTGTACAAACTCGGAGACCACGTGAAAATGAATCGCGCTGAACGCGAATTTAAAGGCGTTTTCACCCTGAACGAACTTGATTTTTTACCTGATGGGATAACCGACCTGGCAGTCGAATATTATTTCCCGGAGCCGACTCAGATACCTGAGGATTTTGCATGGGCGAGGGTGCTGGCCCAGTCATCAGGACAAACATTGAAGATTCCGGCTGAAGGATGGACCGTGCAGGTAGATAGCGTCTTTTTAAGCATTTATGGCCAGATACTTAGAAGGTTTGAAAATTTCGAAGGTTCTATTGTCAATCATAAGTTGCTGGACAGTCACGGCAATGAGATGACGGAATATACTTTCCGTCAAAATTATTATTGGGCGATGGGGGACAACCGCCCTTATTCCGTGGATTCCAGATCATGGGGGTTGGTTCCGGAAGATCATGCCATCGGCATTAGTCGACGTACGTTCTGGTCCCGTACACCCGAACAACAGCTAAAAGCTGGATTTCGGTGGGACAGACTATGGGAAAGTTTGGACTGATAGGAATATCCGGGTCGGATCGCGCCACATCATCCCATTATCTTAATCTGGAACTACACACAAAATCATAACACCCTGACATTTTACACAATATCAGTCGCTTAGCTTTTTTACCACTACCCGATCAGCACATCCCAACATTTCCCCGATCTCGTCCTACCGCAGTAAAGTCCCAAATATTCAGCCTAATTATTGATATAATCGGTTTCCTTACTCCAGATTTCGTATATCGGATCGCCTCTTGAACTTTTTCCACTGTGGTGCCAGTCCCCGTTTTCTATTTTCCCTTCAAAACTCAAAGATGCCCCTACCCGGCTGTTATCGCGGGAAAAGAACTCGATATTTTCGGTGTACACCCCGTCTTTAAAGGTATATGTACCACCGCCGGTTCCTGAAAATTCACCATTTTCAGTATTCATTGCGACCCATTGAAAATGTCCTGCCGTCAAAATTTTATAGGTTTTCCGCGGCCTTCTGGTCATGGAGCTCACATCTCCGTTCGTTTTACGGCCCGTAATCCGCCACACGCCAGCCAGTCCCTGATCCTCTTCAGGTATTCGTACCCAATTCATGGTATGACCTTCCGGGTGGCGGGTAGTCAATTCATTTCCATCCACAGAATATGATGTAGAAAAGACTCACCCACTATGCTTCCATCGTCGGCATTGAATTGGATGATGAGGTTCAATTGATTACCGCGTTGATTCACTACACCTCCGATCGTATTTACAAATTCGTTATTGTTATTGGTTTCGGTCCAGGAAAAATATCCGTCCTGAATAAGTAACAGATGATTATCATTCCCCTTCATTTGCCAGGCTCCATTGAGATCCTGACCAAATGCCGGTGCATGGCCAAATAAAATAGCGCTAAATAAAATCAGGGAAATCGTTCTTAAATTTTTCATAGTCGTACAGGCTTGAAAAAAGTTTCAAAATTAGATCTATCACATTAAAGATAATCAAATTTCAGAAACAGCAAAATGATATTGGAAATCACAAGCACGATAAATTGTAGCTCCTATCCGGTAGTTCTCCCAATCTATACCAATGTCAGGATGACGTTCAGTCACCTCAATTTTGGGTGTGTTGGTCATATGCTTCAGGCATCTCCTTCGTTGCGAAAATGGACAAGTCCATTAAGGCACATGCCTGCCTGAACTGACGTAAATTAGGCTCTCTCCTCAAAGATGACCTTGAGCATCCCTGGTCCTGGAATTCTGTCGGTCATGCCTCGCATCCCCACAAAGAAAATAGAGTGCATAATTCGGATAATGATGATTGAATGAAATTCCAAACCAGAAACAGAATCGACCCTATTGCATTAAAGAAACCTGGTTTCTGGGGTTCAACTTGGATCATAAAAATAAGACCCCGGATAAATGACTCCCACTTTAGGGTGCCAGCCTTCAAAGGGATATTACCCAATAGATGGTGAGTTGAATGTCGTGGCCTGCCCGGTTATGCGTTGTAAGTCAACCGGAATTACCAGCCCGCCTTCGAAAAGCTCCGATCGGATGGTCTTTAATTCGCTGCGTGTTGGAGGTAGGCCTTGATAAAATTCTCCAGATCTCCATCGAGTACCGAGTCCGGATTTCGGGTTTCATACCCCGTTCGATGATCCTTCACTCTGCGATCGTCGAGGACGTAACTGCGAATTTGGGACCCCCACTCGTTCTTTTGCTTACCGGATTCGATCTTTTCCTTCTCGGCCCGCTTTTTCTCCAGTTCCCGCTCATATAGACGGGAACGAAGCATCTGAAGCGCTTTTTCACGATTGAGATGCTGGGAACGTTCTTGCTGACATTCAGCTACGAGACCAGTCGGCAGGTGCCGAACGCGCACTGCAGATTCCGTCTTGTTCACGTGCTGTCCTCCGGCTCCACTCGCCCGGAACGTATCCCATTCCAGGTCAGCCGGATTGATTTCAATTTCGATATCGTTGTCGACCATGGGATGGACGAAAACAGAAGCAAATGAAGTCATGCGTTTCCCCTGGGCGTTGAAAGGGCTTACACGAACCAGCCGGTGAACGCCATTCTCCCCTTTGAGCATTCCATAAGCATAATCACCCTGAATCTCCAGAGAAACGGATTTGATACCGACCACATCACCGTCCTGCCGATTGAGTTCAATGACCTTATACCCATTTTTCTCTGCGTACATGACAAACATCCGCATGAGCATTTCTGCCCAATCGTTGGCTTCTGTCCCTCCGGCACCAGCGTTTATTTCCAGGATAGCAGGCAGTTCATCTTCCGGTTGATTCAACGTGGTCCGGAATTCAATGTCTTCGAAAACCTCTATCGTTTGTTCATACCTTTCCTGGAGCTCTTCCTCGGAAACTTCATCCTCTTCATAGAATTCATAAAGAACTTCGAGGTCTTCGAATGCCACCCGGGCCCGTTCATACATTTCGACCCAAAATTTCAGTGAATTGATTTCCTTCATGATTTCTTCCGCGCGGTCGGAATCGTTCCAGAAATCAGGATCGTATGTGGCTTGTTGTTTTTCTTCTATCTGTATTTGACGGCTCTCGACGTCAAAGATATTGTTTTATGAGAGATAGCCGATCTCTCAGTTCCTGCAATTGATCACTATTCATCGCTTAAGATTCTTTTTTAAGTACTTCAACGTAAAAAACGAGATCCGCGTTCGGTGGAATGTCGCCACCAGCCCCGGTAGCACCATAACCCCATTCGGAAGGAATACACCGCAGGGCTTCTTCACCGTGATGAAGCAAAGCGACACCTTCATCCCAACCCTGGATCACTGTACCAGCTCCTACTGATAATGGGAACGGTGTCCCCCGGTCATAGGAATTGTCAAACATTTTACCATCTTCTTCCAGGACTCCCCAATAATGAACTTCTACCCGGGAATTGCCCACGCGCTCCCCATCACCGGGAACGACGGTAAAGATTTCAAGTCCCGAATCCAGCTTTTGAAGATCCCCATCAAGGTCTCCTTTTTTGTATTTATCCAAATACAGATTCACGAGGCTGTCCACCCTGGATCCTTTTACTTTAGCTTCCTGCATCAAAACCATGGCTTCCTCTTTTTCCTTTGTGATTTCATCGAGAGCCGTTTCTTCATCCACTACATCCTGAACCAGGAAATAATTATTTATGAACTCGTTTTCAGGAAATTGCATTTTTGCCTGTGGAATGGAATCCAGGATAACGTACACGTTCGCTGAATCCCCCGGACTCATTTGTTCCAGGATTTCAATAATCGGATTGGTCTGTGTGGGCATGACCGTGTCCGATGGGATCTGAAATCGAACCAGATCGGACAAAGGTTGTAGTTCCAACGTATCGTCGAGCAACACTCCTGCTTTAAAATAAATATATTCGGTAGGCTGAGCCTTCACATCGGAAGCCCCCGCTTTGTGAATGGTATAGCGAAATCCATCCGCTGTGGTGCCTTCGATGGTTGATTGGTCTGTTCCATTGCAACCGGCCATCATGATGGCTGCTACAAGAAATAGAGAAACTATTCTCAATTGTTTATTCATTGGTTTGGTTATTTACAAATTCTGGTAATACTTTTTTAAATAGATCCATAGCAGATTTGAGGCCTTTGTAGTGGCTCCCTCCGGCTGCATTTTTATGTCCTCCCCCATTGAAATGGGTTTTTGCGAGATCAGCAACGTTATAATCATCTACGGACCGAAGCGATAATTTCACAATGGTCGGCTGTTGAGTAAAAAACGCTGCAATCTTAATATTATTGATCTTGAGTATGTAATTTACAATTCCTTCTGTATCCCCCCGCTCAATATCAAATTTGGCAAAATCACTTTTGGTCAAAAAAATGATCCCGGTTTTATACTCGGGCATCACCTGTAAGCGATGATGAAGACAAAAACCCAGCAAACTGAGTTGCTTTTCTGTCAGGCTGTTGTTGATTTTATTCTGAATCGCAATGTGATCGATGGGACACAACAACATTTTGCTCACTTTCCCGAACAAAGAACTGCTGGTATTGTGGGCAAAGGTTCCGGTATCGGTGACAATTCCGGTATATAAACAGGTAGTAAGTACGGGATCTTCGAGAAACTCCTTGTTTTCCCATCGGGTCAACACGTCAAAAACCAAATCTGCGGTAGAACTCGCGGTCGGATCCACGTAATAATATTCATGGCTGAGATCAGGCTCGAGGTGATGATCGATAAGAAAGACCGGGGTCTCCAATTCCGCCATGGCCTCCCCCATTTTATCGATTCGTGAAAGGTGGTTAAAATCCACAAAAACAAACAAATCAGCGGATTTGATTTTATCCACGACCTGATCTTCCTGATCATCAAATATCAAAACTTCGTCAACACCGGGCATCCAGTCAAAGTTCTGGGGGTAGGCAGATGGATACACTACGGTTACTTCATGTCCTTGTCCCTTCCAATACCAGGCCAGACCCAAAGATGAACCCAGCGCATCTCCGTCCGGATTGCGGTGCGAAGCAATAAAGATCTTCCGGTTCTTTTTCAGAAAATCCTGTAAGTCATGAAGGCCTTTTTCCGGCATAAAAAATTGATTATCGATAGATCTCCGTCTGAGCAAAGTGGAAGGATGCTTCTCTCAAAGCATTCTCATCCGAATCAGCCCCGTGAACCGCATTCTCACCAATGCTCGTGGCAAATTTCGCCCGGATCGTACCTTCCGCCGCTTCAGCCGGATTGGTCGCCCCAATCAGGGTTCGAAAATCTTCGACTGCGTTTTCTTTTTCCAGCACAGCTGCGACAATAGGTCCGGATGACATAAAATCCACCAATTCCTGGTAGAAGGGTCGTTCTTTGTGTATTTCGTAGAATTCCCCTGCCTTTTCACTGGACAATCGGGTGTATTTCATAGCCAGGATTCGAAATCCGGCCTTGTTAATATCAGCCAAAATTGCGCCAATGTGCCCGTTTCGGACAGCATCAGGCTTAATCATGGTAAATGTGATATTTCCTGCCATAGTTAATTTCTCATTTATCGAGGTGACTCGTTTATACGTTTGAAGAGCTGTATTTATAAGCTTCAGCTACTAAAAGGAAGGTGCAAAGGTAAGGGATTTGTTTGAATTCTCCTAAAATGTAATTGACCAAAATCATTTGTTTTTGGCTTCCACTACCAGGATTTCGCTATTCAGTGAGTATTGGAATAAAAACCGTTCGGTCCTGGGAGAAGCAAAGGTCTCGGGTACGCCGGACATCAAGTTCGTGATACGTGTGTCGAGGTTATTTTTTGTCAGATCGAAGAAGCATAACCGCGCATAGTGGCGCCTACGTAAGACTAATGAGATGATGAACTGGCAAAAAAGATGAAGAAATGCCACTATATGAACTTAAAAATTCGGCGAACTTGACATTGAGCTCTATAATTTCACCACGGTCACTCCATCCCCGCCCTGCTCCCGTGGAGGATGACTGACCTCCTGCACGTGGTGGTACTCCCGCAATTTATCGCGTACGAGTTTCCGAAGCACGCCGCTCCCCTTCCCATGAAGGATTCTCAATTCGCCCATATTGGCCATAGTCGCCTCATCCAGAAATTGTTCGAGTTCCTTTTCAGCCTCGGACGCTGAGTAACCTCGAATATCAATCCGGTTGGGAATTTCGATGTTCTTTTTTTGTAAATCGGTCGCGATCGCCTTGCCCTTTCGGATGGTCAACGGTTCTTTCCCGGGACGCAAGTCTTTTTTTCTGACCTTCATCCGGATGCCTCCCACCTCGAGCTCAACCTTGTTTTTTTGAATGGATCGTATCCGCCCCGTAATATTCCCATCTTTGTATCGTACATAATCACCTTCCTGAAGGGAATTAAAAAAGTTATCCGGGATCTTTTCGATTCGCTCCAATGTATGGTCGAGTTCCTCAATCTCTTCGGTCAATTCCTCTTGCTCCCGACGCATTTCCTGTTCCAATGCTCGTGCCTGCTGAACTGATTCGGCCTGGTCCAGCTCCCGGATCCGCTGCTGAAGCCACTTCCTTTCTGACTCCTGCTGATTCAGTTGCTTCATTTTCACGTTCTTCTTCCATTTCTTCCGTTGGAAGCTCAATTCATCAGCCAGAGCCTTGTTGCTGTTCATTAACTGATTCACCTGCACCTTCATTCGCTCCAGTTCTTTTTCTTTCTTCTGAAGTTCAGCTTTCTCGTTCTCCAAATTGACCAGCATCTCCTCGATTGCCCATTTGTTTCGTCCTGCCTTATTCCGGGCATAAGCAATGATCCGCCTCGGCAACCCCGATTTGCGGGCGATTTCAAAAGCGAATGAACTGCCGGGCTTTCCGGGGATAAAATGATAGGTCGGTTCCAGATTTTTCTTATCAAAACTCATCGCACCGTTTTGAATCCCGGGATGCTGATCCGCAAACATTTTT
Organism: uncultured Bacteroidota bacterium; assembly: GCA_937952445.1. Classification (GTDB taxonomy): domain Bacteria; phylum Bacteroidota; class Bacteroidia; order Chitinophagales; family Saprospiraceae; genus Membranihabitans. Next base: position 27,468 of record CALGAA010000286.1, read on the forward strand.
AAATTGAAATAATGGGTGGTCACGACGCCCCAAACCGACCGGTCGGCCAGGCTTTTGAGAATAGCTTCCGAAATAGCGCCACCGTATTGGGGATCAGTTCCACTACCCAGTTCGTCCATAAAAACCATCGAATGATGATCAGCATGACGGAGAAATTCCCGCATATTCCGTAAGTGGGAACTATACGTACTCAAATCCTCTTCCAGGGACTGCTGATCACCAATATCGGCAAAAAAACGACGAAACATACCAGCGACTGATTCATCGCTGACCGGGATCAAATACCCGCATTGAAGCATCAATTGATTGAGCGCTACCGCTTTGAGCAGTACGGATTTCCCCCCCGCATTGGGACCGGAAACCACGATCAACCGCTGGCCGGGATCCAGCGTCAAATCAAAAGGCACCACTTTCTTCCCGGCTTTTTCATGGTGAATTTTAAGCACCGTATGGTAGGCTTCTTTCCACTCCAGATGCGGCTTCGGCCTCAAACCCGGCAATTTTCCGTCCACCTGTAATGCCAGCTCAGATTTTGCATTCCACACATCGTAAGCAGTGAGGACCAGAAAGGCTTCCCGAATTTCAAATCTCAACTCCCGAATGATGGCACTCATGCGCTGTATCAGTCGATTGATTTCTTGTCGAATATCGCTTCTAATCTCCGCAATCACCTGATACATAGGTGTCATTTCCTGGGGCTCGATATAAATGGTTCGACCTGAGGAGGATTCATCCTGAATCATTCCCGGGATGGCCCGCTTGTTTTCCACAGCCACACAGAGCACCTGCCTCCCGTTCTTATAACTTTCATACGGATCGGTCAACAAATTCCTCGCTTTATACTTTTGGACCACCTGCTGAAATGCAGAATTGATGTTTCGCTCCTGGCTACTCAGTTGTTTGTGCAATCGACTTAACTCAGGGGAAGCATCTTCACGTACCTGGCCATCGGGATAAAACACCTGATCCAACTCCGTTTTCAATCGAAACACATCAGCGTGAATGCGACCAACATAGAGGGTACGCAAATTCGTTTCGTTCAATTCTTTCTGTGCGGTCCACTTGTCGAGCGTAAAAACCTCATCCAGGACCTGTTTGATATCGAGCACATCCTGAAGATCGAGGCTATAATCCTGAATTTTGACCCGATCCAATGCATGGCGGATGTCCTGATAATTCCCTGGTTTATAAGAAATTCCATCCCGTTTCCATTGGGTCAGGTCCTGAACCATCTGAAGATCCGTTTTCCAGAGCTGAAAATCCTGGTATGGAAAACTCGCAGCAATGTGCTGCCGGGCACGCGAACCGCGAGTCATGTCGGCCGTCAGGTCGAGGATTTGATCAAATTCAATATCTGCGTAATACGATTCCGGATATATTCTCATCATGGGTATTATAACACAAAGATAAGGCCTGGGTTGATAATTTTGTGCGGAAACAGCACTTTTCATATGCTGGCTGTGATCATGGATGCTGGTATTTCCGGCAAATTTTTGTTCTTTCACTCTATATCTGGATCAATTCGACCCTACAAAATCCACCCTCCGGCCTTCAAAGCAAAATCTTTTCAATATCCCGCGTAATTCAGGGGGATAGGAAAAATAAGGGTATTCAGCCAAAAACCAACCCGCACCTCCTCATCTATTCAAATATTTCCTATTTTTGACGCTGAGCAAATTTTAATTCATGGCAGGAAATACCTTTGGGCGACTTTTTACCATCACCTCTTTCGGTGAATCCCATGGAAAAGGATTGGGGGTCATCATAGATGGCTGTCCTTCCGGCATCCCGATCAGGGAGGAGGACATACAGCGTGATTTGGACAGAAGGCGTCCGGGGCAATCCAGAATAGTTACCCAGCGGAAGGAAAAAGATCAGATACAAATCCTCAGTGGGCTATTTGAAGGCGTGACTACGGGTACACCAATTGGGATGATTATCCTCAACGAGGATCAAAAATCACGGGACTATGATCACATTAAAGATTCGTTTCGTCCTTCCCATGCGGATTATACGTATCACACCAAATACGGGCATCGGGATTATCGTGGTGGAGGACGGTCTTCTGCCCGTGAAACAGCGATGCGTGTTGCTGCCGGAAGTGTAGCAAAAGCTGTACTCGCGAAAGTAGGAATTACCATACAAGGCTATGTGAGTCAGGTTGGTTCAATCCGAATCGATGACAATCCGGAAAATCACGACCTCACACTGACCGAAACCAATATCGTGCGGTGTCCGGATCCGGTGAAAGCGGAGGAAATGGAAAACCTCATCATGAAAACTCGAAAGGCAGGAGACACCATAGGTGGAGTCGTCACTTGCGTCATTCACAATACACCGGTGGGATTGGGAGAGCCCGTCTTTGATAAATTACACGCCGATCTGGCCAAGGCGGTAATGAGTATAAATGCCTGCAAAGGATTCGAGATTGGCAGCGGCTTCGCAGGTGTATCGATGAACGGTTCCCGGCACAACGATAAATTTTACACCACAGAGGATGGCAAGGTGCGTACTGAAACCAACAATTCCGGAGGGATTCAGGGCGGCATTTCCAACGGCATGCCCATTTATTTTCGGGCAGCATTCAAACCTGTGGCCACGGTTATCCAACCTCAGGAAACGATCAATAAAGACGGTGAGGAAGTAACTATTGAAGGGAGAGGGCGACACGATCCTTGCGTTGTCCCCCGGGCTGTGCCGATCGTAGAAGCTATGGCTGCACTGACCCTGGTGGACCATTTACTGATGCAACAGAGAATGTTTTTCAGTCAACCGTAAAGTGGATTGATTCCTCATTTTTCCAACAGCATGCATCAATTGCTCTGAATGCTCGTTTTTTATTCCCTACGTGTCATCCATGATGCCGGGTTAACCAAAATTTGAATTCAATTATTTTCCATGGAAAATTCTAAGATTGTTATTGCAGGAGGCAGCGGGATGATTGGTACGCACCTGACCACTATTTTGTTGGATCAGGGATTTGAGGTTTGGTGGCTCAGCCGAAGTGGAAAATCACAACCCGGAGTTCGGACGGCACTCTGGGATATTGACAATAAAAAAATCGAACCCGGAGCGCTGGATGGTGCTCATGCGGTTTTGAATTTGGCGGGTGAGAACATTGGTGACGGAAGATGGACTGCCAGGCGGAAGCAAAAAATCGTCGATAGCAGAAGAGATTCCACCCGGCTTCTGGGAGAATCCATTGCCAATCTTCCCGATCCGCCGACGGTTTTTATCGGGGCCTCTGCCTCCGGGTATTATGGAGATCGAAAAAATGAAGTCGTCACAGAAGATAGCCCCCCTGGTGGGTCCGGATTTCATAGCCAGAGCGTTATCCAGATCGAAAAAGCTATTCACGATTTTATTCCGGAGGAAATTCGAACGGTGATTCCCCGCTTTGGAGTGGTTTTGTCCAACAAGGGAGGGGCTTTACCCCGGTTTACCACTCCGCTCAGGTATGGACTGGCCAGCTACATGGGAAACGGCAAGCAGTGGATGTCCTGGATCCATATCCACGATTTGTGCCGGTTTTTATCTTTAGCTTTGCGAGTTTCCACCATCCAGGGAACATACAATGTTGTAGCCCCGGGAGCCATTTCCAATAAAACATTTGTCGCGACCCTTCGAAAAGTGTACAATCCTTTATCGTTAATAATACCTGTACCCGCCTGGGTTTTACGGCTGGTATTGGGTGAAATGGCGGATGTCGTTCTGGATTCTGTGAAAATAGTGCCAGAAAGAATGCTTCAAACGAATTTTGATTTCCATTTCCCGGATATCAAATCCGCCCTCACCCATCTGAAGACTTCGGGAGATTAAAGCGATGGCGAATCATTGTATCCCGACATTGATTCGCCATCCACACTCCCTGTTAAAATGGTTTCCCGTATTCTGTCAGGATTTGTTTTTAAATTCCAAAGGCACAACAAGTCGCATGCTTATATTTCGCCCCATATTATAAATGCCCATCCGTCCTGTGGCGGGATTCTCCGGAGCGTACTTCAACCGACTGAGATGGCTTTGGTAGGCCTGATCCAATAAGTTACTCCCCGCCACCGAAATGGTAAAAAGAGTCTGATCATTGGAACCCCGAATATCCGCTCCTATTCCCACGTGCAATAGCGTATAACTATTTGACGGCGTTTCGGTATTATATGCCGAAAAAACTTTTTCCTGCTTAAATACATGATCCAGACCCAGGCGAAAATAAAGGTTTTTAAATATTGATCCGACGTCCTGAAAATCGGTTCGGATTTCGGAATGAAACTTCGGCGCTGGCATAAACGGAAGCGAAGTACTTTCTTCCGGCTGGTTCTTCAGCTGTCCCCGGACGTATGAAAATGAATTTTCAAAATGCAACCAATCCAGAGGATGTGGATGTACATCCACCACTATCTCCCCGCCGTACAACCTGGCATCGCCCTGAACATAATGGAATACCTCTACAGGCTGATCTATAATCACCACGCTATCACCTCCCTGAGCGTTCATCATTTTTTGCAAATAGATATAATCGTGGACTGTGTTATGAAACACCCCCATTTCGACGGATAAATGTTCATTATTAAATACCAAACCAGCGTCCCATTGCAGACTGGTTTCAGGATTCAATTTATTATTCCCCACCTCATATCGAAACGTTCCTTCATGAATCCCGTTGGATCCCAGTTCGGACATATTCGGGGATCGGAAACCTCTGGAAAGATTAAGTTTGGCGGTCAGCTCATCAGTCAGCCGGTAGCTTATGCCGGCACTCGCTGAAATGTTGGAAAAATTGCGATCAAATGGTTGAAAACGCACCGTTCCTCCGGGTTCCAGGCCGGACGTAGGTTCATCATTGGCATCGAGAAACAACGAGGCAGAATTCAAGCGACGGATATCGTACCTCACGCCCGCATTTAAGTACCATTTATCCATCGTTTTTTGGACATACCCAAATGCTCCAACGTCCCATAAATCGTATTCAGGAATTAAAAATTCCTCCCCTTCGTTGAGACTCTTCTGGATCATCCCATTGAGTCCGATGGAGGGCAACCAGCCGTTTTTTTCCGGTAACAAGTACTGAACTTCATAATTGAATGTATTGAGCAGGAAATCCAATTCTGCTTCGTCTTCGTGCAGGATATCCTCAAACTCTTTACGACTGTTCTGCTGGAAACCCAGATTCATGGACAAAACGGTTCGGTTAAAAAACACTTTACTGTTTGAACTTACCTTTTGATGAAGGATGCCTTGCCGGGGAATGCCGATCCCGTACCCTTTCAAATCATTTTCAGGAACAACTTCTTCTTTCGTGGATCCATCCACTGCCACCAGGCGTACAAACCGTCCCATCTCATCTCGTTCTCCTTCCACCATTCCCAGAGTCTGATCAAACCGACTGAAGTTCAAGCGGGTAAACCCCCATTTCTTATTAATCCCCAGCGAACCGTTAAAATTCAATTCATCGAATCCTGAGTTGTACACGTAGCCATCATAAGGGTTTTGGTAATTGCCGGCTTTCTTCAGGCTCACCCGGCCCAGCCAGTGAATCCCATTCAGGTTACCCGCATTCATAGCCGAATATCCCTGCATATGATTATTCGTCTGATAGTTAGCCATTACATTTCCGACAATCTCACCATCTGCGGTAGGCTTTGGGGGTAAAAAATGAATGACTCCCGCCATCGCATCGGAACCGTATTTGAGACTCCCCGGCCCTTTTATAATTTCGACCCGATCCACGGAATACTCGTCTATTTCTATACCGTGTTCCTCGCCCCACTGCTGTCCTTCCTGGCGGATATTATTATTGAGCACAATGACCCGGTTAAATCCCAGTCCACGGATCACGGGTTTTGATATCGCACCACCAGTAGAAACCTGATCGATCCCCGGTAATTTTGAAATGGCATCGATTACATTGGTTGTGGCCACCTTATTGGACGAGATTTCATCGACCACCAAAGTGGGGATCGGATTCATTTGCCGTTCAGTAGAAGCTGAGGGTCCTGTCACGACCACCTCAGCCATTTCGATGGCTGCATGGGCCAGTTCTATATTGATGTGGACATGACCTTCCACATGAACCCGAATGACCCGATTTGAAAATCCGAGGTAACCCACTTCGACCAAAAACGTTCCTTTGGGAAGTTGCTCAAACATAAAATTGCCCTCCAAATCTGTGGTTGTTCCTTTTTGAATATCAGGTATATAAACGTGTGCCCCGATCAGCGGCTGGCCATCTTCTTCGGCCGCAACCTGACCAGACAAGTTGTTCTGGGCATAGCATTGACCAAATGTCAATGCGAAGAGTATAATTGATATATATGTTTTCACTTTAATATGTTTTATTTATCACACCTTCTATGGGTTGTTTTAAGGATCGAAATCAAAACGGTGCATTTTCGATCCCGGACTAAAAACTCCGTCAGTCCCCTGCTAAAATTTGCAACAACCCCTGATTTTAATCCTATATAGACCTTGAGGCAGATCCTATTTCTCCTCTCTATTTATGAATACGTCCTCCAGATCTGCCTGGTGCGATGATTTGCAATAGAATCGATGGCGCACACCCCTTGTGGAGCCGTCCAACTTTATACTCTGGTGAGCCCTGACCTTTGAAGCCAGGATACACCAAATTCATATGGGTAAAAATGATAAATCAAGCCGGAGGACCTCGGTTTGAGACGACTTGATGAGTGAAACCGGGAATAAATTTTACGACCAATTCTGACTTACCATCCAGCACAAAAGGAGGATTAAGCCACTCGATAGTCATTGGTAGATAGAAACTGTGACGTGTGGTCAGGAGTTCACAAAACTCGCAATCCTCCACCTCCTTTTTGAGATGGGTGGTATGTTCGCAAAGCGCATCATTGAAAAAAGCTGAATGATAGAGGGTCTGGTGGCAAGGATTATTTTCTTCGGTTGGATCCAATTCCGCACAGACGATTTCGAAGGATTCGTGGTGATGAATCAGATTCAATGGTACGATAGATACTGTAACACACAGTATAAGAAAATAGGCGATATAAGTCTTGACCTGGTTCTTCATGTTTCTCCTCCAACCAACATCTATGCAAATTTAACAAAAACACTCGATATTCCCTAAATACCTTACAACCACTGGAACATAAAGTTGTAGTATCCTCGGGATGTTTTCATCTGCCACTTCAATTTGCCTTAGAAGCTCTAAACTTCAATCCAGTAATCTACTTCGGCCTGGTCTTTACAGTTAATGACAAACGAAACAGATTCATTAAATTTAAAAAAAGGGCCTGCTGCCAGGATGCTTAATTCCATACCAGTAATTTCGATAATGGCAGTTTTCAAAGTTTCCAACACCGGCTTCTTGGTGGATTGGTATGATTTTGATGCGCTTTTAGTTTGCCCTCTTTGAAAATAGAGAGATAATAATCTGCAACAGCTTTTGCATCTATTGTTTCAACCCATAGTCATGGCGTTATTTTTTGTTTGATCATAGCAGGCTGTTATATTAAAACTTGATTTGAAATTGTATCCGCAGTACTTTTTTTTGTGAGTACTGTTGGGAATTTCCACAGCCAAACCCATCAGCAATTATGGCTGCTGTCAAAAGTGGAAGTGCATACCTTTTTATTTCGCTATAAAATTAACCCGACCTGGCCGCATTGATAAATAATTTATTGTGCATCAACGATTTAAAAATCAGTGGTACACTACATATTTTTTCACAGCTTTCTGTGTATTCTCGCATC
>CALGAA010000287.1 GCA_937952445.1 uncultured Bacteroidota bacterium
ATCTACCTGGATTTGAGATGAAACGATCTCATTATAAATGGATGAAAATTCTACTAATTCATCATGGGTACCCGAATGTGTTATCCGTCCATCCTCCATGACGAGAATTTTACCGGCACTTTGAACGGTTGCTACGCGCTGAGCAACCACAACGATTGTTCTGCCTTGCAATCGTTTTATAATAGCCTTCCTTATTCTGCTTTCTGTTGTGAAATCCAACGCTGAGAAGCAGTCATCGAAGAAATAAAATTCGGTTTCACGGATCAGTCCTCTTGCGATCGAAATCCGCTGTTTTTGTCCTCCGGAAAGATTGGTGGCATTTTGAGAGATATAGGTATCGAGCCCATTTTCACCGCGGAAAAATTCGCCAATCTGACTTACATCCAAAACGTCCCAAATCTCTTCGTCGGTTGCGTCACCTCTACCTGCGAGAATATTTTCTCGTACGGTTCCACTAAAAAGGAATGTTTTATGGGGAACAAGGGTCACCAGGTGATTGTAATCCTTATCAGTCAGGTGTTTTATATCTTGACCGGCCAGTTGAATACTACCTTCGTTTACATCGAAATTTCGCATAATCAACCGAAGGAGGGTTGATTTTCCAGCGCCCGTGGAGCCAATTATCGCAGTAATGTCTCCTTTTTCAATCTTCGTATTGATATCCAAAAGCGCTGGCAGGCTGGCGCCGGGATATTTGAAGGTTACCTGGTTTATGGAAATGCCTTCGGTATAAAGAGGGATTCCACGGAAATAGTCATCCGTTGATGGGCGTATACACTGATCCTCCGTAGGTTTCACAACCACCTCTTCTGTGGAGAGGACTTCTTCTATTCTGTCGAGCGAAACTTTAGAGCGGGGTACGATGGTAATGATCGAGGATAGTTGCTGCACATTGTTTAGCGCCATAATTACGTACTCAATAATGGCCACCAAAACACCAATCTGCAAAGTTAATTCATTCACACGGCCGGCTCCAACCCACAAAAGAGCAACAATCAGCAGGTTGGCCGCCAGCGCCACAAGAGGCCCCAATAACATCATGGTGCTTTCTGCTTTAATGCTCGCATTATAGGCATCATCCACGGCTTCAGAAAATCGGTTTTGTTCGTAATCGGTCTTATCGAACGCTTTAACCACCCTTATACCGATGATATTCTGACCAAAGAGCCGGTTGATGCTATCGATGCTTGTTCTGATTTTGGCGTACTGTGGGATAGCGCGTGTTGTCAGCCGATTGCCCGCTACAAGGATGACAGGCACAATGATGACCATAAAAAGAGCCATTTGGCTGTCCAGGCTAAAAGCTATACTGACAGCTCCAATAATGGTTATGGAGGTGGTGTATATTTTACGCAGCGACATATCGATTAAAAGGGACACCTGCTTCACGTCGTTTACATTGCGGGTAATAAGGGTGGAGGTTGAAAATTTCTGCCTCGTATGCGCGGACCAGTTAAGTATTTTCTCGTAAAGAGTACGGCGAAGGTCCCGGCAAATACCCGCATTGGCACGTGTCAGAAAATAGAGGGAGATCAGCAATGTGATGATGTTGAACAGGGTGACCACCAGCATTTGAATCCCGGTTTTCACTACATAATCCATATCATTCTCGACGATACCGTAATCGATGATGTTGGCCATCAAAATGGGGATTAGCAGCGTGGTAGCCACCCAAAGCGTGGCAAAGAATATCTGAAAGCCTATCTCTTTACCGTACCTTTTTGCGAATTTGTATAAAGTTTTAAATCCACTCACCCTGTTTTTATTTCAGTTTTGTCTTGTTCTTGCAGACTAACAACACATGTTTTAGATTTAAAAAGGATCTCGTGTACATATACAATACTAATTGGACCACCGAAAAATTAAAAAGCGAGCCCCGTGTCAATCCGGCCCCATTGTGAGTATAGGGACCGGTAAGCCCGGCTCCTGTGCATTTTATGGCTTTTTTTATCAAATTGGATTTTTTGGAGTGATTTCATTTCCATTTCATATCGAGGGATTGCCGAGCCCGGATTTCTAGGGTAAACTCAGGGATCGTCTAAATCTGCCACCCTGATTATTTCAAGAGGTCTGGATAATGGTATTAAGAAAGGTAAACTTTTAGCAGGATAGATATTCGAATATACGAAGAGCGTAATTCCTGACCAGATTATTAATACCTTTGTGACCTGTCTAAGAACCTGCGTATGGATTTTGGAAGTTTGATCGCATTTGCGATGACCGTTTTTCTCGGGTTATTTGCCATCATGAATCCCGTGGCCAATTTACCGGCCTTTATCGGTATGACGGAAGGTATGAAAGGCGCGCAAAGAAAACAAGTTGCTAAGAAAGCCTCCACAACCGCTTTTTTAATCGTCACAGTTTTTGTCATCCTGGGGAAAACGATTTTCAGTTTGTTTGGCCTCACGATTCCTGCTTTTAAGATAGCTGGCGGAATTTTGATTTTCATGGCCGGGTACGAAATGGTCCGGTCCAAAGAGGGCAAAAAAAAGGAAAACGAAGGCCTGGAAGACGTGGAGAAAGGAACAGATATTGCCATTTCTCCATTGGGTACTCCTTTGATGGCTGGCCCCGGGTCGATCGTGACGGCGATGACGTTTGTTGCCGATAAAACCTGGATATATTTTATCATCGTCATTCTCATGGTATCAGTCGTGTGTTCCATCCATTACGTGGCCTTCAATATGAGTGAAATGATCGTCCGGCGTCTGGGTAAAAACATCATTGCGGTGATCGGCAAGATGATGGGATTGATCATCACGGTAATCGGGACCGATATGATCATTTCCGGAGTCGAATTAGTCCTGCAGAAATTCGAGATTATTTGATCAGTTTATGGCTCCCCTCTCCCCCAATGCACCACACAGATCTGCTAGGTAAATCATACTCTCTTTATAAACCAGCAAAAGGGGTAATTACAGTGGTAGCCACCACAATCGTAGTAAATAAAATTTGAGGCCAACCTCCATCCTTGTGCACCAGTCACAAAATTCGTGACACTCCTAACGGATCCTTTTTCGCCATATCGTCCACATCCATCAAAAGCCTTATGTAGCTTAGGCTATACGCATTTAAGCTACTTGGATAGGACGAAAAGTAACCTCGTCATACATATCACGAACTTAATGTCCCACGCACTTGACCTTTTGCATATCCCTATAAAATATAAAATCCACGCACCCTTTATTATTTATGTTTTGCCTTGTTTTGCCTTGTTTTCCCTTTTTTTCAGCTATTTTCATCCTTAAAAACACCTTTTATGGATGACATCCAACAATATCTTAACAAATTCATGGAACGGGAAAACAACCTGGGACGTGCACAATTCGAGCGCTATTCCCCTATAGAAATTGAATACCTGATCCATTACCCTTTTGAACCAAACAGCCCGATTGCGCTTTTGAAAGGAACGGATTCGGATTACGACAAAATCCCGATTCTCAATCAGGTGAAGTACCTGCTAAACAGAATAAACGAGACCAAAAGCATAAAATTGACCCAGGCAGGGTATTTGCCTACCAAACTTGTAAGGGAAACATTGGATCAGAACTTTCTGAACCTTAATGATCCCGAACGGAATTTTATTGCAAATAAAGAATTGGATTCACCCTTTCTCCATTTGACCATGAACCTGATGACCATATCCGGTTTAATCAAAAAACAAAACGGGACCATTTCATTACCAGCTAAAACCAAAAGAATCCTGGACAACAATGAGGCACTGTTCCGGAAAATATTTGAAACCTTTGTTTTAAAATACAATTGGGCATACAACACCTGGGGGAACGAAGAGAAAATAGGCCAGCTGGGCTTTGGTTTCACCCTAGTACTCATTAGCAAATACGGCAACATCTACAGACCTTATTCCTTTTACGCTCAAAAATATTTTACGGCATTTCCTGCTTTGTTGAGTTCGGTGAACTCCCTGTACGGCTCATCGCAGGAATTCGCTTATGAAATATACAGATTGAGGAGTTTCACCTCGCAAAACAAATATTTCAACTTGTTCGATGTACAAGATAATGAGGATTGGAAGAACCCGAAAGTGCTGGTTAAAAAATCTGTCCTCTTTGACCGGCTGATCAAATGCGAACCTCACAAAGTAAGGCCGTCCCCGTTTGGAAATTAAAATCTGAACTACAATTTAGGGAGATCAAGTTAGATAAAGGAAAGAGCATGTTCATTCTATTGCTCGCTTAAATGCTGACTTTAGATCGTCATTAGAGCGTATTGAGGTGAAATGGATTCCTGACGAATTGGGATATGGCGTTAAAGATGTTGAGTGGATCCCCATAATAGGAAATCAAAAGGCATGTGTGATTTTACCCGGGATTTAAACATTCATCGAAGAAAACACGAGCTCGAATTGTACCGACGATATAATGTTGGGATGTTTTTTTTTAAAGGGTGCAAGTAAAAAGCATGGAATGAGCGTATGGGAAATGGTGCAGGCCCTGGCTAAAAACTGGACTGAAATAGCTCAGATCATCCACAGAGAAAAACGCCCTTTTGCATTCGAAATCACTTTAAGACGCAGGATAAAAAAATTGTAACATTTCCGTTTTCGAATCAAAACTTAGTCCAGCGCTTGATTACTTTGGTATGTATATTTCAAATCATGGGTCCCCTTAAGAATTACTACTCGAAAAAGGTCTCCTTTCATTTCTCAAAATTGAACGGCCGTACTCGAGGATTCGACTGGATGGTATGAACCGTGGTAACTAAAGTAGAAGGTGACCCGGAGTAATGCTTATTTAGAAATTCACCAAAGTTCAAATTCTGAAATTGAGTTCCTCCTTTGTATGGGAGAAAGAATGGATGAATCAACTAAAAAGGACCCTGACTACTACGGCGGATAAATTGTAACCGGCATGAACCAATGCCGTGGCAAGAAAGGGATGAATATCCCGGCGCCTCTGAGCGAGGATATAGACCCAGGCGAAAACCATACCAATGATCACCCCGTAAACGGCATCTCTGAATAGGTATTGATTGAAATAATGCAACAGACCAAAAGGGAGCCCGGAAATCATCGTTAATTGCCAGGTTTTTTTATAATAGGTTTTAAAAAACTCGATCGGTAGGGATTGAAAAAGATAAGTCTCGATGACCGGGGCTAAAATCACAGATAATAAAATATTCCACCAGGTCATATTTTCCAAAATCCTGCCGGAATCAGGAATTTGAATGAGCCACGAAATCAACAACATACACACCATCATGAAAATACAAACCACTATAAATCCGACGATAAACACATATCGGTTTGTGTTTACCATATAGTGCTCAATATTCATTCTCTAAAATCCTTTTAAACTACCGGATCCCTATTGGAAATAAAGATCCGGTAGTTATTATTGTAATTACTTGTGACCGCCTGGACTTCCAGTTTCATACATCCTTCGACCATATTGCTCAGGATCATGAAAGGCTAATTTTATGCTATAATCTAATAACTTTCCCCAAAAATAATCGGACCAAAAGCCACCTCCTCTTATTCTTAAGGTTTCATTTCGATCTAATCGAGCAATTTCAAATGATTCTAATTTTTTCATGACTTTTAAATTTAATAACAAATTGCCAAATTTTTAATTTAAGGTCATTATCGGCATTAAATGACCATAATTATCTTCCAACTAAGGAAGAATAATTTTGAAACTTGCAAGTTACTACATCGAATATAATCGTGTCCACTGCCAAAATATGGCAGTTACGAGATAATTTGTCCAGATAAATGAAGAATGAGATCAATAGCCACTCCCCCAGCCATGATCTCACGGAATCAACATAGTATTTATTTGTATTGTAAGAAGGGGCCAGAATAAATCCTAAATATGGCCGCCACCTTCTTTATTCGTAACGAAAAATCTTTATTTGGCAAACCCCTAATTTTTACCTATTTTACGCCTGATTTCATCTAGAATCAATGAAAGTTGATACCAACCGAGAGACATTACTCCACGGTGGTCAAATGATGAGGGCAGTCTGTCAAAATAAAATGATCTTTCAACTCCATTTGGTAGAACTTTACCTGTCCATACATCGACAACATTCCTTGGCTCTGGTTAACCTTTAAAATTTGTCGATATGAGCAATTTACGTCCTGACCTCGAAAATGCCCCGACCGGGCAGTGGATCCCGGTTGATGCCAAATCCATGGCCTTCCAATGGGATATCCCAACCAAACCTCTCCAGACCTCTATCGTATGGCGGGGTCTACCGATCCATTTGAGAATGGAACACCGCTCCACCCAATTCGGGGGAACCTTTGTGACAACCTGGTGGTACAACAATAAATTGTATCATGTCAAAACCACGAAATATAAATGGAGCGGTGGCCATCATGGGGACTATCCACCGGAGATTAGCACATCAACCCATAAGTTGAAGATCGGTTCTGTGAGCAGAGGAATATTACTTCAAGACGATCCGATCCCTCCACACCAGAACTTGAACCATTCCTATCCTTTTAAAATCATTACAACACCGGCAGATATTGACTTTGGTGATCCCTGGTCGACGGGAAGAAAGACGGAATCCCGGATTTCCCCCCCGGTGAACAAAAGCGAGGTGACGCTCTATGATTTCAACAACAGCTCCCTTTATGTCCAGAGTAATGCCTACTTTAAAAAGGATCATCTCGTAGTGGATCGCTGGAAACTGACTGATAATTTTGAATATGAAGAATATTGCCTGGTGGCCCCGACGGACCTAAAGCGCTTGTTCGAATACTTTAAAATCCAGGGTGAAAATAAAGCGGAGCTGCTGATTTCGCTCCACAATGGATTTAAAGGACGGGAAGCTTATGGGAATTTTCTGAAATTTCTGGACGAAAATCACATTCCGTATAGTTTGAGGCGACGATAAAAACACCTCGCCTCCCCGGGTTTTTCTCGCCTTACCCCTTTTATAGGGAGTGACTAAACCCGGTATATGTGGTCCATAATTCATGGACGTTATTTCATTGACCTTTCTGGAAATGACAACTATTGTAAAATCCAATTTCTTTAGTTCAGGATCCAGGAACAATGATATTTTGAAATAAGGAGATATACTTTAATCAATGGGGCTTTTTGATTCCCAAAAAGTGCAAGATTACTGGTCTTTAAAATAGATAGAAAATAAAAACTCGAAATAATATTTTTTTCAAAACTGACATAAAATAGCATCAATGGATAGTAAATTGTACGTCGTCTAGTATTCACAAATTATGAGGATCATTTTAATTGGATAAGAGTTCTGGGTGAATTTGGTAGAATTATTTACTTTAATTACTGCCGTTCAATGCCCTATATCGTTGAACGGTAGTAATTAATTTCAAATTTGTGGAGCATCTGAAACTGAAACTGCTTTCGATGAAGCGATATCAATTCATCCTAACGATGATAGGTATATCGATTTTAATGATGATGGTCTCCAGTTTTATCCTGGATACCCTGGACTTAATTGCAAAAGAGCGACCGGTCGAACAAAAATCCTTCTGGTACTTTTTTAGTGCTCTTATACCGGCTCCTATCGTTGAAACTTACGTATTTCAAAAATTACCCATCGATTTTTTTTGGGAAAGTTTTTCAAAGAAATGGCCTCTCCTGTTCATATCCGCAGTCCCATTTGGAGTCCTTCATTATTTCAAAGAATATTTCATTCGCGATATCATTTACGCCTTCGGTTTGGGTTTGATATTCGCCTACGCTTATATCGTGGCGAGAAAACGAGAGGATATGAATCCGTTAGCGGCAGTCATAGTAATTCATGCTGGTTACAATCTTTTTGGAGTTGTCGCTCATTTAATAGTAGATTAATAAAACAATCCGGTTATAAATATTTTACCAACCCGGCTTTCCTCCCCACCCAGCTTTACAGTCTTGATGGGGTGGCGTCCCCATGACGGTTGTCCAATCTACTGTAGATACTCTACGATACTATTGCCTTTATACGT
>CALGAA010000288.1 GCA_937952445.1 uncultured Bacteroidota bacterium
AATCATTGCGCCCCGGCGCAATGATTCACAAACGCCAAATTCGCCCCCGCGAATTTGGCCTACCTATCCGACTCCACCGTACCCGGCCGTATGGATTGGAATATAAAGTATGTATACACCAACAATACACCCAGAAAGCCGAGTATGATCAGATTCCAATCCTGAACAAGGTCAAACATCCAACCAACTAAAAACGGACCGGCGGCAGCGATGTAATATCCAATAGATTGAGCCATACCCGAAAGCTTGGTAGTGCTGCTGCTTTCTTCGGTGGCTTCATTGATCAGATAGTAAGCCAAACTAATGCTGGCTCCAGAGGATTGGGCTATCAGGGTCAACGCTACGTACAATACCCATCGTTCCGCACTGAGCAACATCAGAAATGCGATGAAGAAGAAAACGACCATCCCAATCGTCATTTTGCGTAAATACCCGGGTCGATCCGCCAAAATTGGCGTAAAATAAACCGCAGGCAAAGAAATGATTTGCATATAAAACAATGCCCAACCACTTTCTTCGATGGAAAACCCTTTATCGATGAGTATTTCAGGACCCCAGGACGCCAGGACATAAAAAATAAACGATTGTAATCCCATGAACACGGTAATATTCCAGGCACGCCGGTACTTCCAGATATTGAGACTGGATCCATTTATTCGTCCTTTCCACTCAGGTGCATACTTCGAATTGAGCTGGATCATCCAGACCGGAATCGTAATTACGGCAAGTATGCCCCACACCATCAATGCCCCCCGCCAACCCCAATTCCAATCGATGGCCATAGGGGCCGTCACCCCGGATCCAAAAGCAGCGACCATACTCATGCAAAGCGTATATGCCGCAGTAACGGTAGCGGCGCGGTGATGAAGCCGGGATTTGATCAGGGGAATAAGGGCCACGTTGCACACAGCGATTCCTGCTCCCATGACCACGGTAGCGGCATAGAGCAAAGGAATGCCACCCATACCGCGCAAAACAGTTCCCGTCCCAATCATGATCACCCCGATCATCAAACTGGTTTCAAGACCAAATCGATTGGTCAAACGGGATGTAAACAGTGATGCGGTCGAAAAAGCGATCAGAGGAAGGGTCGTCAGGATGCCCATTTGGGTGTGCGTCATCCCCAGATCGCTCTGGATCAAACCCACGATAGCCCCCACGCTGGTCAAACCTGGTCGCAGATTGAAAGAGATCAGTATGATCCCAATAAACAACAAGATATTGGCTCGTGACCAGGTTGATAATATTCGCACTCCTTAAATTTTAGGCCGACAAAGGTAAGACTCATTGGAGAAATGGATTCAAATTTTTCATCCATTCCCCTGAATCATTTCCCAGTTAACACAAATCAATAGTGCGCTATTTTGTTTGTTCCACATCCGAAAAAGGGTGTGAAGATTCTTACTCCTTCACTCCTTCGGCCAACCCTCCAGGCAATTCGATCACTTTAAGATTGCGGAAATGGATCTCAGCTCCTTCGGATTCGAGGCACATAAACCCTTTTCGCTGGGTGGATTGACTGATCCCATTGACAAATTTTCCGTTTACCGACAATTTGATTGTGCCGTCGACGCAGACCACATCATAGGTATTCCATTCTCCCTGGCCCTTACACCGATTTTCGATGGATTTACTCCGGCTTCCCCGGGGATTATCGGGAATGGTCTTCACTCCACCCACGCCGAAAAGCTCACCATGTACATAAGCAATGGGTGGCTTTTTTCCATCGCGGATATTCTGATTCACCCAATCCAATTCGAGCATTTGGACTTCCACCCCATCGGGCAGTCGGTTTTCACCCGGAACAGCACTGCTCCACATAAACATTCCGGAATTACCTCCGGCTTCCATGTGTTTCCACTCGACATGAAGGATATAATTTTCAAATTGCCGGCCGCTTCGGATAACTCCGATGGGCAAACCGTGACACACCAATATGCTGTCCTGGTGATCCCAGGTGTCGGTCTCGGTATTGACGTTGTACCACTTAATCGGTTCGGTATGAGCCGGGCTCCCATCTTCCAGCACTTGATTCAGGGGGATGACCTCCCCAAATTCAAACATGTATTCCTGTCCGTACAGGAAGTTCTGCCCTGCCAACAGCAAAGCGGCCAGGGTGGTAAACATCGCGATTTTTTTCATGCTTTCTTAACTCTTAAAAACCTCCGTTTTGCCCGGTACAGGTACCGGTGTCATTTCCCATTTGTAGTCAAATGCATAATCCTCAAATTTGGGACCGATGTGCAGATTGGATTCCATGGCTTGCTCCCAGGTGATTTCCTGGCCGCTGTAGCCCACCATGCGTCCCAGTATGGCCAGCATCGAACTGTGCGCCATTGAAATTCCGTCATTGACGGGTTTATTGTTTCGGATCGCAGCAAAGAACAAATCGTGTTCGTGCTGATACATGTTGTTGCGCTGTCCGTCAAACTGCCAGTTGGTAGATCCGCTGATTCGTGCTTCGGAAGCTGGTTTTACAAAAGCGTGACCTTTGGAACCGTAGATATCCACGGTATTGCTTCCCTTAGTGCCTGATTGCTGACGGCACATGTGGATGGCTTTGACCCCGTCCTCATATTCATATTCGATGGCAAAATGGTCGTAAATATTTCCATAGATCGGATCAACCCGCTTTTGACGTCCGCCCGTACCTATGGCTTTGATCGGAACCCGGTCTCCCAATGCCCACGCCATCAAATCCAGGCTGTGGACAGCTTGCTCCGTGATAAAGTCACCGGACAACCAATCGTAGTATAGCCAGTTGCGCAGTTGATACTCCATATCTGTCCAGCCCGGCTGACGTGGATGTGACCACAATTCACCGCCAAAACGTTTGGTACTAACAAAATGGATGTCCCCGACGGCACCGTCGTGGATCAGATCATACGCAGCCATGTTGACTGCGTCAAACCGGTAACAAAAACCGGACTGGATCGATAAATTTTTCTGCTTTGCCTTTCGGGACGCATCGATAACTTTTTGAACCCCCGCCGGATCGACCGCGACTGGTTTTTCGCAAAACGCATGAATGCCGGCGTTGATGGCTGCTTCGAGATGATCAGGTCGGAAAACAGGTGGGGTGGTCAGGAGGATGACGTCAACGCCCGAATCGATAACTTTTTGATACGCATCAAATCCGATGAATTTATGGCTGTCCGATACGGTCACCTGATCACCCATCTCTTCCTTAATTGCGGTATACGATTGCTCCAGGTGGTCCGGAAAAATATCACCCATTGCGGTCAGTCTGGTGTTTTTATCCGCTGTGAGGGCTTGTACCGCAGCACCCGTTCCTCGTCCACCGCATCCGACCAGTCCAACCTTTAATATCTTATCCTGAGCGCCAGGCGTTGGTCTGCCAAAGGCCATATTCATTCCAACGGCTGTAGCCGCTAATGTGGCACCCGTATTTTTGATAAACTTCCGGCGCCCCTCATCGGTCAATACGTTTTTATTCGCTTGCATATTTGCTAATTTTTAAAGATGAACAGAGGTGAAAAATACCAGCATTTACACCCCTCCTAATGACTTAATAATTTCTGAGGCCACAAAATAAGCATTTTGTGATTAAATGTAAACCTTCCTGGCAATTCCCATACATAGGACCCCTCCAGCGCGGGTTTTGTTACATTAAATATTGAAATTTTTCCGGCAATAGATATCCTCCGGTATCTTTAATAGCTGATCACGGAATCAGAAGCTCTGGTTAATTAACCCTCCCGTACCTTAAAAGCATCCGAAGCGCTTTAACATTCGATTTCACCCATGATGTAAAAAATATCACGAAATCCGGAATCACTAAATATCCGAAGTTGAGCCCGTACCTTTTTTAGATCGTGCGCCACGATCTCAGTCTGCCTGATTTCGAGGTCGATCCTGTACCCGTTCCCCTCGTATTTGTAAAACTGAGAGGTAGGGTTGGCCACTTGTTTGCTCCGAATATCGACCTCCACGATACGGCCGTCAATAGCGATTACGCAAGACTTGTCGAGATCCGTAGCTAAAATGTAATTCCCTGATGCCAACTCGTCTTCGGATTGGGCAAAAACGGCTTTGCAATTGCGGTATTGATTGGGGACAACGGTGAACGAATTGATGGGGCCATCTTCTATCCGGGTAAATTCGTTTGTTTCCACAGTCTGCTGACGGGTGTCCTCCGTAGTGGAATCTGATCCTGATTGGCAAGCCTGGAAAGCCAGTGCCATCATGAAGAGTAGTGCGATTTGTTTCATTATTGCAAAACGGTTTAACTTTTTAAATTATTGTGGGATCTTGCCGGCATACAAATCATACTACCTTCAAAAAAATGTCGGGAGCAGATCACTCGACCGACTTAGCTCGACCTAACCTTTGCGTCCCATACGTTAGTCGTCATTTCCACCCGGTTATGTGACCTCTCTGTGGTCAGATCTTGAAATACGAATTCTCGTGCTAAACATAGTCCTCTCCCAGGTCAATTGCTCATGCGCAGGGCATTAAGTTCGTGATCCTAATGACGAAGTCATTTATTTGTCATATCGAAAGATAAACCGCGTAAGTCTCATGCTCCACCAGGCTTTCCCCATGAAACTGACTGCAGAGTATTGATGTTATATTCCATTGTCCTTTCAGAAATAACCGTACATAGTTACTTCAGGGAATTAATTTCTGAAATTAGGAACAGACCCTAATTAACCTCAGCTTTTCCACTTAATATTACACCCGCCGCTCGGAACCTGCCTTTCATCCACCTCCTCTCCCGCCAGGACCGCATCAAGAGCAGATTTGAAGTCTTTTCCGGTAATAGGAACTTCCCTTCTTTTGGGTCTGGATTCATCGTATTGACCGCGATACGCCAACTTCATATCGCCATCGAAAATGTAAAAATCAGGGGTACATGCAGCATCATAAGCCCGGGCCACTTGCTGTGTTTCATCGAATAAATAAGGAAATGGAAACTGCAATACTTTGGCAATAAGCGCCATCCGGTCCGGACTGTCATCGACGTACTTTTCGACATCATTGGGGTTAATGGCAATAAAACTCACCCCACGTTTCATATACTCGTTCGCCGTATCGACAATGTCCCGGATCAAATGAATCACATACGGACAATGATTACACATAAAAATGATTACCGTAGCTTTATCGGATTTCAATTCTTGCAAGGATTTCTTCTTGCCATCCAGGGGATCGATTAATTCAAAATCCGGCGCAACCGTTCCCAGGGGCAACATATTAGAAAGTGTGTAAGCCATAAACAGAAAATTTAATTTTAAAGATTAAATATAGAATGATGCCGGCCCGCTTACTCCATACACCAACTCCATCCATTAGTTGATGTACAGTGGTCCGACCTACAAAATATAATTTCGTTTTGAAGTTTTATTCCGTATTCCACAGAACAATATTCCAACAAGCCTTAAATTCTTTTGTTTTAGCTTGATCAGGGCTACACAGGGATGAGATCACTGTTCTCCTGGAAGCAACTCCCGATTGATCCCCAAAACGTAGTGGTCCACGATACCGATCTCGGTAGCGGTCTGAGCGCCTTGAAAACCCGTAATCATAGAATCTTTCAGATTTCGTGAAGCGTATTCCGTCAACACATCAGAAACAGGGTAAAAACTCCAATGCCATTTTTCCTCATTGTACCCATCGGGTCTCAGGCTGTCCTTAGCCGTATAGGGCTGCCGAAAACCGTATTTGGGACCGTTTTCTTGGAGCCAGGTATATATCTTCAACCCCTCCCCGTGCTCAAAATACCGATTGGTGAAATTATTGAGATCGATATCAGTTCCCCAATGATGCCGGCTCGATCCCGGCATCGAACTGTATCTGAGGATTTTCAAAGCCCGTTCGACAGGATCCGGGGTCGTTTCGTTGAGTTTCTCCCCATTTTCAATCGGCGTTTCCCCGTTCCATTTCCGTTCCCAAATCGATTTTTGGTAATCAAAATTTCGGGTCGCCGAGCGGATTTGCAGTACGATCCCCTCTTCCCGTGCGGCAGAATCCATCGCTTGAAAAGCGAGATAGGTGTCTTTCCGGATATACAATCCGGGCCGATCCGCATGCTCGATATTAATTTCGGTAAATACCGTATCATTCGACGGTTCAAAATGCCCCATCAGATATTGTACACTTGTATCGATCGGCCAAAGGATAAAATGGCGGTCCGATCCGTCCATCACCGCCGGGTCATTGTCCGCAGTCTCCCATTTTTCACCAGAAATATCAGCGTGAGATTGATTGGAATCCTGACATTGCATCCATAGAATTCCAACCAGAAGGGCCAAAGCGAAATGAAATAATCTCTGCATCATGGTTTGTTGTATTCGATATAAAAATTAACTCATCAGCCCGGGATCAATCAACCCATGTTCGATGAAGAATTTAATCGCAAAGTATAGCTCACATCTCTCCTTATGGCTCGGATTGAGATCAGTCGTAGAGCAATGCATCCGCCTCGATTTTGATGTCCCGGATCCAATTCACTGCTCCTGCATCCGAATCCACACCCAATCGAATATAGTTATCCGTCCAGCCAGCCAGGCGTCCCGGTTCTTTCCCGGGTTCCAAAAGCACAGGTCGGGTTTCCCCACAATGCTCCTGATAAAACTGCCGTTTTTTATCTTCGCTGAGCAATCGCAGGATTTCGTTGCGCTTTCGACGCTTGTTCATCGATATTTTTCCTTCCATGGTGGCAGCGGGCGTATTGTCCCGTTCGGAGTACGTAAATACGTGTAAATAACTGATGTCCAGACTGCGAATGAACCGTTCGGTCTCCAGAAAATCCTCGTCGGTTTCCCCTGGAAAACCCACGATTACATCTACCCCAATGCAAGCGTGCGGCATCACAGCTTTGATCTGATCCACCCGCTCGGCGTACAATTCCCGACGATAGCGTCTCCGCATCTGAGCCAGCTGCTTATTATTTCCCGACTGTAAGGGCATGTGGAAATGGGGCATAAACCGTCTGGAACGGGCTACAAAATCGATGATCTCTTCGGTACACAAATTTGGTTCGATCGAGGAGATCCGAAATCGGTCGATCTCGTCCACCTGGTCGAGTTCCCGGATCAAATCGATGAATTCCTCTCGCCTGGGCGTGTGCGTTACACGGCCATTGCTATCGAGGTTCATCCCCTTCCCAAAATCACCGATATTGACACCCGTCAATACGATTTCGCGAACACCGGACTGCCCGATTTGCCGGGCATGTTGTACGATTTGTTCGATCGTATTGCTGCGGCTTTTACCTCGGGCTTGAGGAATAGTGCAAAACGAACAATTGTAGTCGCAGCCATCCTGGACTTTCAGAAAGGAACGGGTCCGGTCTCCAAACGAAAAAGCCTGATTGTAGGTGGTAATTTCACTAATTTCAGAGGCATGAATCATTCCTTTGGACTTGGCACCGTCCAACTGATCGATGTAATCGAGCATTTGAAATTTTTCAGCGGCACCCAGGACCAGATCCACCCCTTCCATCTCAGCAATCTCGGCGGGCTTGAGTTGGGCGTAGCATCCCGTGACCACCACCCGGGCATCTGGATTTTTCCGCAGCACCCTTCGGACAAACTTTCGGCATTTCCGGTCCGCAAAATCGGTGACCGAACACGTATTTAATACGAAAACATCGGCGTGGTCGAAGGCTTCAGCAACTTCATAGCCCTGATCCTCGAACATCCGCTGAAGCGAAGACGTTTCGGAAAAATTGAGTTTACACCCCAGGGTGTGAAATGCAACGGTTCGTGGACTGCCCATGGAAACGGTATTTTGCTTTACCAACTGCAAAGATACAGTTGTTCAGGGGTTTAAAGGAAGTCCTGCTCAATTTTTGTATTACTTTGACGTACAGCGAACCGACGGAACCACAGTTTCAGCGGCCCTTACCTTATCTTTTTTCCCCGATAACCCGAAAATTCTTTACTTCCTTCCCTCCCAAAAACCTCCGCCATTTCTCGAGCAGGGGTTGCTCCAGTCTTTTTTCACGGTATTCATCGGGCACCATAATCGGTATACCACTGATGATGGGGTAGACGCGACTGCAATCATCGCAAGTCAATATCCCTTCGACCACATTCCGCGTTTCCTGCTCGATGGTTATCACCTGCAGGGACAAATCTGAATGGTCGAATGGACAACACAATTTATTTTTGATAACATCATAATTCATCACTCAATACTTTAGTACAGCTTGATATTTTTGCAAAATCGCCCTGGGATTGGCTGCGTTCATGACCGAAGAAGCCACCGCGATGCCCTCTGCCGGGAGATTCCGAAGAGCAGCAACGTTGTTCAAATTAATCCCCCCAGCCAGAAAAATGGGCAAGTCCGTTCGTTTCCGGCATTGCTCTATCGTCTCAGGCTGCACGATCTCACAGTTGTCCGCGGTTTCTGAGGGAAACAACGAGCAAAAAGACACATAGTCAAACCCGTTTTCCTCCGCCGTATGGAGATAGCTCAGGTCGTTTTCCAGCGTCAAGCCCTTTAAAAATGGTCGGTTTATGCGTACTTCGATTTCTTTTATATCGGCCGGAATCGTGTCAAAATGAACCCCATCGAACGGATATTGCTGCATCAGTTGCCAATGGTTGTTCACCAGAACCGGCCCGTGGTACAGTTCCAAAATACCTTCGATCAGGTTTTTGTCCGGCCATCTCTTCTTTGGATTGTCCCAAATCTGAATGGCCGCGATTTTTTCATCGATTATTCGCTCCAATTGCTGTAAGATATGACCGGTCGGTTTGATCGGATCGATCACAATATACACCCCATTTGATATCGACTTTTTCGTTTTCAACTCCATTTCTTCTCAATTGCTTTAAAAAATGCTGCCCAGTATGGATCCTCCTCCTCGTATTCGATGGGGATGCGTGAATGCCCCCGAATTAAAATACGACCTTCATTTCGGTCCCTGGTTTCCCCGATCCGCTTCGCCGCAATGTTCTCCGATTCCAATAACCGGAGGAGCTCATACGTCGTGCTTTTTTTGCAGGCCAGTAAAAGGCTTCCGGCACCCAGGCTCCGATAGGGGTCGATTTCAAATAGTCCACAGATTGCTTTGTGTTCAGCTCCCAATGGAATCTCATCCTCCTTGATTTCTACGCCCACCTTTCCCGCCTCGCACATTTCGTACACTGCGCCCAATACGCCGCCTTCCGTCACATCGTGCATCCCCACGACATTCTGGAAGATCGAAGGGTTTTGACGGAGGCACTTCACTTCGGAAAGTATGCTGATTTGGTAAAAATTACGGACTAATGTCCTTTGGATTTCCGCACCCAGCTCTGAAGTGGCACGGTGAGGAAAACTCCGGGCCAGTATGGCTGAACTCGAAAAAGCAGCCGATTTGGTCATGATGATGTCGAGCCCGGGACGGACCATCGCTGTTGATTTTACCATGTCCTGATGTCCAACAGCGAACATTGTTACGCCCCCCGAAATGGTCGTGTTTCCTACCTCGTCAAACCCCGTGTGACCTCCGGTAATGGCGATGCCCATTTCAGCGCAAAAAGTATGTATTTCGTGCCAGTATTGCTGCAGATCCTCCCGGCTCATGGTTCCCGGAAGATTGAAAACGAACTGCGCATATTGGGGGAGGTACCCGCTGGTGGCGATGTCATTTGCCGTCAACACAACCGATAGCCAGGCCGATTCTCTGATGCCAAGAGAGGGTATCAGGCTTGTCGGATCGCTTGCCACGACGAGGCATTGTCCGCCTCCCAATTTTACAATGGATGTATCCACTCCAAATCCGGGTCCCTGGGCCACTTTTTTGTTTCGGGCACCGGTCCGGCGGATCAGCACATCTTCCAATATTTCCCGTTCTAATTTACCCCATTTCGCCATCGCCCAAAGGTTCTTTAAATTGAATATACAAACCGAAAAAATCTCCCACCGGATAACTCCATTGCTGAACGGGGAACCACTTCGGCAGTCCCGTACAATGCCATTCAACCTCGTATTCCCGGTCCTTGAACGCTTCGTGGATCAGCTTTTTCAAGCTCGAAGGGGTATAAAATTTGGCTGTCACGTAGAAGTTATTATATCCGAAAAGTTGCTGCGTCCGGCGCCGGATTAGTTTGGGGGTATTGCGGTTCATCATGCCCATGATGATCCCGTATCTCGCGACGCGACCGGCTTCTCTCAGAACCTGGATGGGATCTTTATAATATTCGAAGGTGGTGATAAAAGCTAAAGCGTCGAAGGTGTTTTCTTTAAACGGCAGATAATGGGAATCGGCCATAACCAGGTCACCGTCAAACCGGTACAGCGCCTGCGAGAGCATAAACGGGGAAATATCTCCCCCCGTCGCTTCTATTCCAATGTCTTTCCACCACCGGGTAAACCGGGTGGTTCCGCAACCAAATTCCAGCAGGGTTTTGATACGCTCATCGCTTTTGATCAATTGCGCTAACAATCGTTTTTGATGCACTTCCGCCCGCTTATACGGGCCTTCATAATATTCCTCGTAGCTGTCCGTGTAGTCCCGGTTGAAAAACCACTCCCGGCGCCCCTGCCAGGTACGTTCATCCAGAGGGACGAGGGAATTTCGATGTTGTTGAAGATCTTTGGATTCCTTTTTATTCATCATCACTCACATTTCGTGGTGGGTGATGCCCTACGAATGTCAGTTTTGAAATACAAGGAAAAATGTTGGTTGGATTTCGCATCTCTTCGTTGGCATTACCCAAATCAGATTATACGGGTGTGTTCTCAGCCTTGCATTTACAAAGCACCCCGTGCACTGATGACAAATATAAGTAAAAATTACCACACGACAAAAGTGGAGTATAGCTCGATAACCAAAAGTGAAGGCCTGGATGCCTTTTACCTTTGATCATCAATCCCAACTGAAAAGTGCCTAAAACATCGAAGAAACCCCTGGGGTCGATATAAGAGCTGCTTTCAGCCAACATCATACTATGGAGTGGATCACACCTCCAGGGGCTTTGCGGTGTTTCAGACAGGATCGGGTGAATATTCCGGGCCAGGTCTTCCAGATACATGAAGCGATAAATGACCAATTTCCCACGCTTCACAAACATTCCCGGAGCAGGCAGGTTATAATCCATATGAGAATTCTGATCATAGAAGATGACCCAACACTCAACCGAAACGTCAGTGAAGCGCTTACGGCGGAAAATATGGCGGTGGAAAGCGTATTCGACGGGCTCCTGGCTGAACGTCTCCTGAAAAAAAATGACTACGATTGTGTCGTACTCGACATCAACCTCCCAGGTAAAACAGGGTACGATTTGTGCCGGGACTTCCGAACCTTCAATACCGACACTCCGGTTCTCATGCTGACCGCTTTTGGTGAATTGGAGGACAAGGTCAAAGGCTTTGATTGCGGAGCGGATGACTACCTGACCAAACCCTTTTTTATGCGGGAACTTGTCATCCGGATCAATGCGCTCGTAAAACGAGCACAACGAAAAAAATCCAACACCTGGGAAAACAACACCATCGTTGCCGGGGATATCACGATCCAGCCGCTTCAGAAAAAGGTGTTTCGACAAGGACGGGAAATTACCTTAACACCACGGGAATACCAGATCCTCAAACGTTTGTGCGAGGTAAAGGGCGAAGTGGTATCCAAAAAAGATCTTATCAGTGAAGTGTGGGGCAGGTCGTTTGAAGCAAACACCAACACCATCGAGGTGTATATTCATTTTTTACGCAATAAACTCGACAAACCTTTTGGGAAAAACAGCATCAAAACGAAAGTAGGCTACGGCTACTACCTCGATATGGAATGAAAATCAGAAATAAAATACTGATCTATTTTTCGAGTACAGTGATCACCATTGTCGGGATTTCTCTGATCATCATCTATATCCTTTTTTCGGAATACCGGGAGGAATCCTTCCAACAGCAACAATACGAAAAGGTCAAATACACGATCGGTCTGATCGCCCGGTTTAAACAAATGAGCGCCGAACTGGCCGTATTGCTGGACGAGCAGGATATCCACGATTTTTACGACGAAAAATTACTGGTGTATAATGATCAAAAGGAAATGGTGTTTTCCAGCATCGATGACCTGACGATCGAAAAACAAAACGAAATACTGACCCGGCTTTCTCCATCCAATTCCTGGATCGAAACCAAGGAAGACAACTACGATTTGATCGGGGTGTACCTCGAAAATAAGGGAACCTCGTACTACGCGATTAGCAAAGCATACGATGCATCCGGGTATTCCAAGCTCTATTTCCTCAAAAATGTCCTCATCGGCATTTTTATCACCATCATCTTCGCGGTGATCCTGATATCTGTCGTGCTGTCCAATAAAATTACCAAACCGATTACCACCCTGGCCGGTAATCTCAGCGATATCGATTTAAGGGGTGAAAAGGCCTCCACGATAAAGATTGATACCTCCTCCTATGAACTCCAATTACTGACCGAAAGGTTCAACGAATTGCTGAAAAGAACCAACGAAGCTTTTGTCTATCAAAAGCACACCATCCACCACATTTCCCACGAATTGAAAACACCGATCGCTGTTTTGGTTTCCGAACTCGAAAAAATCAGTGGGTATTCCGACGTTGACAAAATGAAAATGGAAATTCAAGGGCAGGTGAATAACGCCCAATCGATCGCCAACATCGTCAATGTGCTGCTCGAGATTTCCAAAATCGAATCCGGTCAGGAACCCAAAGAAGAAATCCTGCGAATTGATGAATTGATCTTTGATATGATCGATGAACTCAATATTCTCTACCCTGATTTCAATTTCGAAGTCAATTATTACCCGGATGAAATCAGTGAGGATAATCTGAAATTGAAGGTCAACAAACTCCTGCTCAAGCAGGCAATGACCAACCTGCTCACCAATTGCATCAGCTATTCCGATAATGAAAAGGGCCAAATTAAAATCGACTGCTCATTACCGGGCCAGCTGCGAATCGAGATCGCCAACACAGGCCAGACAATCACCCGGGATGAAGAAAAGCACCTGTTCAATCGCTTTTTCCGTGGTGCAAACAGCCGGCATAAAATGGGCTTTGGACTTGGCCTTGTTTTGACTCAGAAAATCATTCACATCCACTCGGGTACCATTCAATATTCCAATCCCACCGGAAACCTCAACGTGTTTGAGGTGATTCTCCCATTAAGCTAAATTTTATCTGACTTAAGGTCATTTTAAGGTCGTAGCGGCTATCCTTGCACCCGTCTAATTACGGAGCTACTATAATGATGGAAGATAACACCATGTCGCTGGCGCATCGAATGTTAAACTCCTGCAGGAAGATAACATTCGAAATACGAGTTTTTATTCAAGCCCGCGTGAAACGAGGAAAATTAACCGGTATTCTTTTACTGCTTCCAATGTTTTTTCCGTTGGCGGTGACCGCACAAGACACACTCACTCTTAGCAGGGAACAATGCGAAGCCATCTTTCTGGAAGAAAACCTGATTTTGATGGCCGAAAAAATGAACATCGACCGATCGGAAGCCATGGTACTGCAGGCTTCCCTGTGGCCGAATCCCACGCTGGAAATCGAAGAGCTAAATCTGTGGACAGCTCAAAAAGGAATCAACAACCGCAGCTATTTCGGGGATGAATTGCCCGGCTTCGGAAATGGAAATTTTGGTAAAAATCAACAAATCAGTGTATCGATCGAACAACTTATCCAAACCGCCGGTAAGCGCAAAAAACTCGTGGCGGTGGAACAGGTTTCCGTGGATCAATCCCGGCAGTATTTTGAAGAGGTTCTTCGCAATCTGAAAGTAGAATTTCGCCAACAACTGACCCACCTGCAGTACCTGCAACAAAGTAAAATTATATACCAAAACCAGATTCAATCCGTCAATCATCTCACTCAGGCTTTTCAACGTCAGGTCGAACGGGGTCATATCCCCCAGGGAGAATACGTCCGGCTAAAGGCTCTCGAATTGGAAATTTCCAGCCAGATCAACGCTATGAATACAGCTATTTACGAAGCTCAAAAAGAACTGAAACTCTTGATGGGACTTCCTCCCGATTCCTACCTGGAAATCACGCCGGAAGGATTCGCCGTCGAAACAGGCCCCCTTTTGATCCTCCAACGAAGTGAGTTGATAGAAGAAGCCAAATTATTTCGACCCGATTACAAATCTGCCGAACTGGAGCAAACCTATTACGACAAACTCTACGCGTACGAAAAGGCCCGGCGCGTACCCGATTTCACTCTCAAAGCCGGATATGACAGAGGTGGAAATTTTATATATAATTTTCTGGGCCTGGGGGTGGAAATCGAACTGCCTTTCTTCGATCGGAATCAAGGGAATATCCAGGCAGCCCGGGTCGGTCGATTGCAATCAGATACGCGCCGTCAACATAAGGAATTGAGCATAGAAAATGAAGTGGTTCTGGCGCATCAAAGTCTTCTCAACTCGATCCAGTTTATGAACCACATCGAACCAGGCTACGAAGATTCATTGGATGGATTGCTGGCCCGATATACCGATAATTTCGCCGCCCGGAACATCAGCATGTTGGAATACCTCGACTTTATGGAGGCATACCTGGAAAACAAAAAGATCATTCTGGAAGCAAGAAAAGAAGTCATTGAAAAACTCGAAGAATTGAATTACACGGTGGGAAGAGAAGTAACCCAATAACTCAGGCACCGCGATAAACAAATACAATCATGATAGAGAACGAAAAATTATTAAGGATATACGATAAAAGCCACGACCTGTGGAATTTCCTGGTCGGTTTTGTAAATCGAATCGGCCGGGCAGGAGGAATGTTCATACCCAGGCATACGTCGTTGCAACTATCCCCGGTCACCGTCCACCCCTCCCGTGTTTCTCATTCCAGGCTCACCTTTCGATTGAATGCACCTTTCGGAAATGGAACTACTCTCCGTTCCCTCCTTCAAAAGATCGGAATACCCTCTCCAAAATGGCCTGGCCGGACTTTATTTTTAAACGCATCCGACTTTCCAACTTTCCGACACCCCGGATTTTTAATCTGTTTCATTATTGGGATATTTTTTCTCATTGTGGGATGTAACCCCGTAGAGGAAGAACTACCGGATCAGGTTCAGAAAAATTATTGTCTGGAGGAATCCTTCAAAGAGCAGATCGAATGGGAACAACCAATAAATCAAGCCGTCACCGAACACATTCCACTGACAGGAGTCATCGAACCCAATCCAGACAAGGTGATTCATTTCGTAAGTCTGGTGAGTGGAATCATTTCCAACACGTATTTCTCTTTAGGAGACCGGGTGTCCAAAGGACAGGTACTTGCCGAACTTCGGAGTACCGAACTCGCTAATTTGCAATCACAGGCCACGACGATTGAGTCTCAGATCGAGGTAGCCGAAAGAAATCTTCGATCCATCCAATCCATGTTTGACGATGGAATCGCCTCCCAAATAAGCCTGGTCGAAGCACAAAGCAAGCTCGACGTCCTGATCGCTGAACGCGAAAAAATCCAATCCAATCTCCACCTGTTCAGCGCGAGTACGGAAAAGGGCGTGTTCCAAATTAAATCACCCAATACGGGTATTGTCACCGCCAAATCCATTTCGGCCGGATCCCAAATCACCGCGGAAGGAGAATCGCTTTTTACCATTTCTGATCTCCGCGAAGTGTGGGCCCTGGTGAATGTATACGCCACCAATGTAACCAGCATTTCGACCGGAATGCCGGTTAAAATCAAAACACTGTCGTACCCTGACGAGGTATTTGAGGGAAAAATCGGGGCCATATCCCAGGTTCTTGATGCACAAGCCAAAGTGCTCAAAGCCCGGGTAGTACTTCCAAATTCAAATCTAAAATTGAAGCCGGGGATGATCATCGATGTCACTGCGCTGAAGGAATTGGAAACCGAGGCATTGAGCATTCCGGCGTCTGCCCTGGTATTTGATGACAATCAAAATTATGTAGTCGTGTACAAAAATGATTGTGAGTTGGAAAACAGGTACGTCGAAATTCTATTGAAAAACAACGGTATGGCGTTCATTTCTGAAGGTCTGGAAGAGGATGAAAGAGTGATTTCGAAGAACCATCTACTGATCTACGAACAACTCAAAAACTTTCAACGGTAAGCGAAATGCAGAAATTTGTTCAGGCCATTGTGGCTTTTTCCCTGAAAAATTCAATCATCATTTTCTTTATGACGGCTCTGTTGGTTGTGGCCGGGGTATACAGTTACCTCCACACACCGATCGAGGCGTTTCCGGATGTCACCAACACACGGGCCCGAATCATTACCCAATGGCCTGGACGAAGTGCCGAGGAAGTTGAAAAGTTCATCACTTTACCCATCATGAAAGAGATGAATACGATTCCCCGAAAAACCGATGTCCGATCGATATCGCTATTTGGGTTGTCCGTGGTTACCGTCATTTTTGAAGATGGTGTAGATGATTTTTATGCTCAGCAATATGCTGCCAATCGCTTGCAGGGGGTTGATCTGGCCGACGGGGCGGACGCTGATATCGAGCCTCCTTTCGGAGCCACGGGAGAAATATTTCGGTACGTGATACGAAGCGATCGTCCCATTAAGGAACTCACCGCGATTCAGGACTGGGTGATTGAACGGGAGTTGGTTTCGGTCCCCGGCGTGGCCGATGTGGTGAGTTTTGGGGGAGAGGAAAAAATATATGAAATCGAAATCAACCCCACCGAACTGGCCAATTACGATTTGTCGCCTCTGGAGGTTTTTGAAGCGGTCTCCAAAACCAACATCAACGTGGGAGGGGACGTAATCGAACGAGGTTCCCAGGCCTACGTGGTCCGGGGTGTGGGTCTGCTGGAAAGCGAAGAAGACATCGAAAACATCCTGATCGAGGTGAGGGGAAGTACTCCCATCCTCATCAAGCACGTGGCAGAGGTCAAAGTGTCTGCCAAACCGAGGCTGGGCCAGGTGGGTCTGCAGGATGACGACGATCTGGTTCAGGGCATTGTCCTGATGTTGAGAGGAGAAAACCCTGCAGATGTCATCGCCCGGTTGAAAGAAAGAATTGACGATCTCAACCATCGGGTTCTACCTCGCGATGTACAAATCGAACCATTCCTGGACCGCACAGAACTCGTCAATTCCACGGTAAAAACTGTGAGTACGAACCTGATGGAGGGAATTTTGCTGGTTTCCATCATCGTTTTTGTATTCCTATTCAACTGGCGAACGACCGTCATTGTAGCCTCCGTAATTCCCCTTTCGTTTCTGTTTGCACTGGTGATGCTTCGCATTCAGGGTTTACCCGCCAACCTGATTTCCATGGGAGCGATCGATTTCGGATTGCTACTCGAAGGGACGCTGGTCATCGTAGAAACGGTATTCGTGGTGATGGTCCAAAAAGCGAATCAGCTCGGAATGAAAAAGTTCAACCGCATCAGCAAATCGGGACTAATCAAAAAGGGGACCGGCAGCGTGGCCACTTATGTCGTTTTCGCACAAATCATCCTCATCGTAGCTTTACTCCCCATTTTCTCGTTCCAGAAAGTCGAAGGAAAAATGTTTTCCCCACTGGCGTTTACCCTGGGCTATGCCTTGCTGGGATCGCTGATTCTTAGTATTACCTATGTTCCGGCATTGTGCAAGGTATTGCTTAGAAAAAACATTGTCGAAAGAGAGAATTTTATCTCCCGGTTTTTCAATAACAATCTGTATCGGTTGTTTTTGTGGAGCAACAATCGCCGGTGGGTCACCCTCATCGGCTTCACAGCGTTACTGACAGCCTGCGTGATAGGCTTTCTCAATTACGGATCAGAATTTATTCCAAAATTGAATGAGGGAGCCCTGTACGTCCGGGCGACATTGCCCAATAGTGTTAACCTGGAAGAATCGGTCCGGCTGTCCGGGGAATTAAAGCGCGAAATCAGATCGTTCGATGAGGTACAGTTTGTGTTAACCCAGACCGGACGGCCCAACGATGGTACAGACCCGACGGGTTTTTTCAACAATGAGTTTCACATCCAGCTGCATCCGGAAAAAGATTGGAATCGGAAAATAAGCAAGGATGAGTTGATCGAGGAAATGCGGGAAAGACTGAATACGTACCCCGGAATAGTCTTTGGATTTAGCCAACCCATCCAGGATAACGTCGAAGAATACGTAGCGGGCGTGAAAAGCTCCCTGGTGATCAAGATTTTCGGCGACGATTTGTTCGAATTAGAAGGTTACGCCGACCAGGTGGCTGATGTGATCCGGGATGTGGACGGAATTACCGATTTAAATGTTTACCGCAACATCGGTTTACCCGAACTCCGGATAAAACTCGACGAAAGCAGAATGGGAAAATACGGGGTGTCAATGGAAGATGCCCAATCTGTCGTTGAAATGGCTATTGGTGGACGGGCAGCCACCACGTTCTATGAAGACGAGCGGATGTTTGATGTCCGAATTCGATTCCAAAAAGAATACCGGGACAACCCACAAAGAATTGGAGAAATTCTGATCCCCACCATGGACGATAAAAAAATACCCCTTCGCGAAATTGCCGATATCAATTACATCACTGGCCCAACATTTATCTACCGGGAAGGCAGCAGTCGTTATATTGCTATTGGATTTAGCATTGAGGGCCGCGACCTGGGTAGTACGATTAATGAGGCGCAAGCCCGGGTAGCTGAAGAAGTGAATTTACCCCCATCTAACAAAATGGTATGGGCAGGGGAATTTGAAAGCAAAGAACGGGCGACAAAACAGTTGGCGGTCATTGTCCCCGCGGTATTGCTATTGGTCCTGTTCCTGTTGTATTTCAATTTTGGGACCCTCAAAGATACCCTTATCGCAGCGAGTACCATTCCATATGCATTTATCGGTGGCTTTATTTCCCTTTGGGTCACTCAAACCATTTTTGGGATTTCCGCCGGTATCGGGTTTATCATCTTGTTTGGAGTCAACACGATTAACAGCATTATCCTCATCGCGGTGATGAGAGAAAATATGCGGAAAATGGACCTGCAAAAAGCCATTTCGACCGGCGTGCGGGATCGGATCCGACCCATCATAATGATCGCCCTGATGGGTTCCATGGGCTTGTTACCAGCAGCTTTGTCTACAGGGATGGGATCAGAAATTCAAAAACCCCTGGCGATCATGATCGTAGGGGGATTGCTGATTTGTATGATTTTGGCACTGACGGTTCTGCCCCAGGTGTTTTACCTGGCGTACCGAAATAAAAAGGGATAGTCCTTCGTACAACAAATGTGGAGATTTTATCGACGAGAGTTTCGCAACGAAGCAGATACTAAACCAATTCAATAAGGTAGATACCATAGTCCGGGCAGCCATTCCATCTGGTCCGGAAAAATGATCCAAAAATGATAATAATCGGCGTGGTACACAATTTACTACGACGGCAATTCCCCAATTTGATCTCTACGTGAGACCGCCCGGAATCCTTTTATTGTGAGGTGCTCCTTGTTGTAATCGAGCGGTTCATCCACAGACCACTCATAAATCCCGCCGCCCGCTTCTTCAAGAATAATTTGGGCAGGTGCGATATCCCACTCTTTCATGTAGGTTTTCGCCCGGGGGTAGTAATCTGCCTGACCCGTGATAAGTTGGACAAACTTCAACCCGCTGCCCAGCGTAATCAATTCAGGATTTTTAAAATTCCTGATATACTCCATGGTTTTGGGGTCGAGATTGGAACGGGATCGGAGAATGCGAATCCCGCTTTGGGTAAAATCGACCTCGTGCCCGGATAATCGGGTGTTTTTCCCGTTCGTGTTCAACCAGGCCCCACCTCCTTCCCAGGCATAGTACATTTTATCATGAACAGGAGCATAAATGATGCCCAGCACCACTTTCGTTTTGTGAATAAGAGCCAGGTGAATGGTAAACTCATCCAATTCCTGTATGAATTCTTTGGTACCATCCAGGGGATCGATAATCCAGAAATACTCAAAACTTTGCCGGACTTCCCATGGGATTTCTTTGTTCTCCTCAGAAACGATCGGTATATTTTCGTCAAGCTTTTTCAAACCATCCACCAGAATTCGATTGGATCGGAGATCTGCAATGGTGACTGGCGAATCATCTTCCTTCAATTCTACGGCTACATCTCCCTCTTTGCGGTAAATCCGCATCAGTTCTTTGCCAGCTTCCCGAACGAGATTTTGCAAGTCGGGCATGAGTTTTTCTAATTCCACTGTGTTGTATTTGATGGACCGCAAAGGTACAGACAATCCCATGAAATGGAAAAAACCCAAGCTAGAATTGACTGATCCACTTCGTAAAGCCAGATTGATAGCCATCCTTCCATTTCACTTTTGTGAATAGATGTAAAGATATGTCGGGTCACTAAATTTAAAACCGGGAATCGATATATACATCAACCGCACACTGGCTGAATGCATGGATTTATAGCAGAATATCCGTAAGCCGAAACACGTGTTCCAATCCCTGATCGTGAAGGTATTTGATTGTATATTCCGGATCTTCACTTAAGGCCAGTCCAAAATCTCCTCCCCAGGCACCCAGGGGTTTGATTACGCCCTCAAAATCAGCATAACGTCCCTCAGAGGCCTTTCGATCCAATATTTTTTCCATCATTTTCTGATGTTCTCGGAAAAGTTGGATGGCCTGCTCCAAATCCGTACAATCAGCCAACGATTCGGAAATCGTACTCGCCAGGCTGATATCTGCTTTACCCCAGTTTTTATTGTTTTTCCAGGAGCTCACCTCTTCTGCACTGCTTTGCTTTTGTCCCTGGTAAAATACAAAGATCCCTTCTACCCATTTGGCATCCCAATCAAAAGTCTCAAACGAGAGTTCGGATTCGTTTTTCTGATACAAAAAAGGAGCATCTGCGATAGCTGCAGCCACATCATAGCCCGATCCTTGTTGGGTATCGAAATACAACTCAAAGGGCGATAATTCTGCCCACTCTGCCATATTCGCGATGAGCGTAGAGCTCGAACCAAGACCCCACTCCGGATCGAACTCCAACTCGCAGGTCACCTTGTATTTTTTCCATTTGGACAAAAAATCTGAGTTGAGCTGCGCAGCGGATTTAATCAGGGATTGGATAAATCGGGCTTTCTCCGGATCGGTTGCTTTTTCAATCGAAAAGTCTATGAGATTTAGTTTGCATTCAAACCATTTCTTGCCTTTGTCATCTTTGCTGACCCAGTGAACTTCCGCTCCTTGATTTTCAGTTATTCTGAGTGATTGACCCCATTTGAGAGGTACCGCCAGCCCCACAGCACCTTCCAGGATGAGGTATTCTCCAGTGATTAGTAGCTTGCCATGGGAGTAGGTCTTCAAGGCGTTCGTGTGGATTTATATGGGTCTGTAAATCGGTCATAAAGTTAACCGTTTTTTGACAAAACCCACGGACAAATTACATTTTAACCTAATATACCTTGAACGTTCTGGATTGACCGGTTAGATGTGTAGGGAAAAATGGTCAATATCGAAGAAGAAAACGTAGGCATAGCCGGGGTTATGTCGAGTCTTTATGATGAAAAAAGCAGGCATTTCCCACAACTGACATCGGTCAAACCTGCCCGCCCCCTGACCTTTCAATCGTATTGCGCTAAGGAAGGCAGGCGGGTTCCTA
This sequence comes from uncultured Bacteroidota bacterium, assembly GCA_937952445.1. GTDB lineage: Bacteria > Bacteroidota > Bacteroidia > Chitinophagales > Saprospiraceae > Membranihabitans. Next base: position 21,504 of record CALGAA010000288.1, read on the forward strand.
CGTGTGGGGTATAAATACGAACCTTTCCTGATCATGTCAAAAAGCCGGTAAAAGGGTATGCAAAATCAGGAATGTCCCGGATGGATTTCAGGACAGGTAACAAATATTTATTGAAGTTTTTTGAAGTCGAACACTAACTACAGGAAGTGCTTTATTAACCTATGTCAACTTTTTAGTCCGGGTGTCTCCATACTTTTACGTATAACCAAAAACGTTTATTTACAATGAAATACAATTTAAAAATAATTTTAGCGAGTACTCGTCCAGGCAGGAAGGGAATTGCAGTGGCCCGATGGATCGAGGAAATTGTCGGTCAGGACGACCGTTGGGAAGTTGAATTTCTGGATTTGAAAAAGGTGGATCTTCCTTTTTTGGATGAAGCGGCTCACCCCCGGCTCAGAAAATATGAACACGATCATACCCACGATTGGAGCCGGAGCATCGACGAGGCCGATGCCTTTATATTTGTCACCGCAGAATACAACCATCTTCCGCCTCCTACTTTACTCAATGCGGTGAATTTCCTGAACCAGGAATGGTCCGAGAAACCGGTGGGATTTGTAAGTTACGGGGGTGTTTCCGGTGGTACCCGGGGCGTCGAAGCCCTTATCCCGGGGATTACAGCTCTGGGGATGATGCCTATGCCTCTGGCCGTCAACATTCCTTTTTTTGCTAAATTTATCGATGATCATGGTTCGTTTAATGCGGATAAAGTTCAGGTAAAGGCCGCACAAAACATGTTG